>JANOAP010000247.1:0-12591 GCA_031411175.1 Rhodoferax sp.
CTGGCTCAGTATCAGGCCGCCCAACACGGCAATGCCCAGAGGCTGGCGCAGCTCGGCACCGTCGCCCGTGCCAATCGCCAGGGGGATGGCACCAAAGATGGCCGATACCGTGGTCATCAAAATCGGCCGAAAACGCAGTTGGCAGGCGCGGTAGATGGTTTGTGACGCCGTCATGTGGCCATGACGCTGCCGCTCAATGGCAAAGTCAATCATCATGATGGCGTTCTTCTTGACGATGCCAATGAGCAGGATCACACCGATCAGCGCAATGATGGAAAACTCGGTGTTGAACATCATCAGCGCCAGCAGCGCCCCCACGCCGGCTGAGGGCAAGGTGCTCAGGATGGTGATGGGGTGAATCAGGCTCTCGTACAAAATGCCCAGCACCAGGTAAATGGTGACCAGTGCGGCGAGGATGAGCAGGGGCTGGCTGTCCAGCGACTGCGCAAAGGCACGCGCCGTGCCCTGAAACGTGCCACGCACCGACACCGGCACGCCCAGCTCGGCCATGGCGTTTTGCACGGCCGCAGTGGCTTCTGACAAAGAGACGCCCACCGGCAGGTTGAAACTGATGGTCGATGCGGGGGTGCCGCTCTGGTGGTTGACGGACAAGGGTGTGTTGGTCAACTCCAGACGCGCGAAGGCCGAGAGCGGAATGCGCGCTCCGGTGTTGGAAATGAAATACAGGTTGCGCAGCGACTCTGGGTTTTGCAGGTACTCGGGTGCCAGCTCCATCACCACCCGGTACTGATTGAGCGGGTTGTAGATCACGCCCACCTGGCGCTGGCCAAAGGCGTTGTTCAGCGTGGTGTCGATGCTGCGCACCGACAGCCCCATGCGGGTGGCGGCATCGCGGTCTATGACCAGCGACGTCTGCAAGCCACGGTCTTGCTGGTCGGTGTTCACGTCTACCAGTTCGGGCAGGGCCATCAGCGCGCGGCGAATGCGCGGGTCCCACACGCGCAGGTCTTCCAGGTCGTCGGCTTGCAGTGTGTACTGGTATTGCGCATTGGCCTGGCGGCCACCAATGCGGATGTCCTGCACGGGGATCATGAACAGGTTGGCACCGGGTTCCTTTGCCAGCTTGGTGCGCAGGCGCGCCACCACCTGATCAGCGGACACGTCACGCTGAGACAGAGGCTTAAGCGACATGAACATCTGCGCGCTGTTGCGCTGCGAACCGCCCGTGAAACCGGTCACGTTTTCCACGGCGGGGTCGCTTTTGACAATCGCCAGAAACCGGTCCAGCCGCTGCTGCATGGCCTGGAATGAGGTGGCCTGATCGGCCTGAATGAACCCGGCGATGCGCCCGGTGTCCTGCTGCGGGAAAAACCCTTTGGCAATGGCACCGTACAAATAGATGTTCAGGCCCACCACGGCAAAAAATATCAGCAAGGTGACGGGCTGGTGACGCAGCGCCCAGGCCAGCGAGCGCCGGTAGCCCCGCATGACCCATTTGCCCACTGCATTTGACCAGCGCGCCAGACGCGAAAGCTGGGCATCTTTATCTTTAGGTGGGGTCTTCAGCAGCAACGCACACATCATCGGCGTCGTTGTGAGCGACACCACCATCGACACCAGAATGGCGGCCGACAGCACCACGGCAAATTCGCGAAAGAGCCGCCCCACAATGCCACCCATCAACAGGATGGGAATGAACACGGCAATGAGCGACAGACTGATGGACACCACGGTAAAGCCGATCTCACGCGCGCCCAAAAGAGACGCCTGCAACGCTGTCTTGCCCCGCTCCATGTGCCGGGTGATGTTCTCCAGCACCACGATGGCGTCGTCCACCACAAAGCCGGTGGCCACGGTGAGCGCCATCAAGGAGAGGTTGTCCAGGCTGTAGCCGCACAGGTACATCACCACAAAGGTGCCGCACAGTGACACCGGCACTGCCACGCTGGGGATCAGCGCCACGCGGCCATTGCGCAGGAACAGCACCACCACCAGAATCACAAGGCCGACCGAAATGGCCAGTGCCCGCTCCATCTCGCGCAGCGAGGCACGTATGGTGGGCGTGCGGTCTACCACCACATCCAGATTGATGGCTGCCGGAATGGAAGCACGCAAATGCGGCAGCAGCGCACGCACCTTGTCCACCGCTTCAATGATGTTGGCACCGGGTGCCTTGTTCAGAATCAGCAGGATGGACGGCTTGCCATCGGCCACGCCGTAATTGCGCACGTCTTGTACTGAATCAAGCACTTCACCCACGTCAGCCAAGCGCACCGCGCTACCATTTCGGTAGCGAAGGATGATCGGTGCGTAATCTGCCGCAACACGCGCCTGGTCATTGGCACCAATCTGCCAGCTGCGATCACCATCTTCCACCGAGCCTTTGGGCCGGTTGGCATTGGTGGCCGTGATGGCAATGCGCACCTCGTCCAGCGCAATGCCATTGGCTGCGAGCCGGTTGGGGTCCAGTTGTACCCGCACTGCAGGCAGCGCGCCGCCACCAATACTGACCTGTCCGATGCCGTTGACCTGCGCCAGACGCTGGGCCAGCACGGTGGACGCCGCGTCGTACATCTGGCCACGCGTCAGCGTGTCGGAGGTCAGCGCCAGAATCATCACGGGCGCGTCGGATGGGTTGACCTTGCGGTAGGTCGGGTTGCTGGGCAGGCCTGAGGGCAGCAGGGCGCGTGATGCGTTGATGGCTGCCTGCACATCGCGGGCCGCACCGTTGATGTCGCGGTTCAGGTCAAACTGCAAGGTGACGCGTGTGTTGCCCAGTGACGACGATGATGTGATTTCGGTCACCCCGGCAATGGCACCCAGGGCGCGCTCCAGCGGCGTGGCGACGGTGGCGGCCATGGTGTCGGGGCTGGCCCCGGGCAGGCTGGCGGTTACGGAAATTGTTGGGAAATCTACTTGGGGTAGCGGGGCTACCGGGAGCAGGAAAAAGCTGATGACGCCGGCCAGGGCGATGCCCAGCGTGGCCAGCGTGGTGGCTACGGGGCGGTGGATGAAGGGGGCGGAGAAGTTCACTTCTGCTCTCCGGCTACCGCCAGCGGCTTGCCACGCCCCTTCCACCGAGCCGCCAATGAAGCAAACCCCAGATAAATAACCGGCGTCGTAAACAGCGTGAGTAACTGACTCACAATCAGACCGCCCACCATCGTCACCCCCAGCGGATGTCGCAGCTCACTGCCCACCCCGGTCCCCAGCATCAGGGGCAAGGCACCCAGCAGAGCAGCCAGGGTCGTCATCAAAATCGGCCTGAACCTCAGCAGGCAAGCCTGGTGAATGGCTGCGCGGGGTGATAAACCCTGTTCGCGTTCGGCGTCCAGCGCAAAGTCGATCATCATGATGGCGTTTTTCTTCACAATGCCGATCAGCAGCACGATGCCGATGATGGCAATCACGTCCAGTTCAAGCCGGGTCACCAGCAGGGCCAACAGCGCACCCAGGGCCGCAGAGGGCAGGGTGGAGAGAATCGTCACCGGGTGGATGTAGCTCTCGTACAGGATGCCGAGCACGATGTACATGGTCACTATGGCGGCCAGTATCAGCAGCAGGGTATTGGAAAGCGATGCCTGAAAGGCCAGCGCCGCACCTTGGAAACTGGTCTCAATGCTGGCAGGCATTTGCAGGGCCGCTTCTTCGGCCCTGATCGCCTGCACGGCTTCACCCAGCGACACACCGGGTGCCGCGTTGAACGAGATCGTGGCAGACGGGAACTGGCCCACGTGGTTGACGGACAGCGAAGCAGGCTTTTCCACAACGCGTGCCACACTGCTCAAAGGAATCTGCGTGCCGTTGCTTGAAGGCACATACAGGTTGTTCAGGGCTTGTGGCCCCACCTTGTAGGCGGGGGCTACTTCAAGCACCACGCGGTACTGGTTGGACTGCGTGAAGATGGTGGAGATCAACCGCTGGCCAAAGGCGTTGTAGAGCGCGTTGTCAATGCCCGCCACGGTCAAACCCAGGCGGCCTGCGGCTCCGCGATCAATCTCGACATAGGCTTGCAGGCCCTTGTCCTGCAAATCGCTGGCCACGTCGGCCAGTTGGGGCAGGGCGCGCAGGCGCTCCATCAATTTCACGGTCCACTGGTTCAGCTCGTCGATGTTGGGGCTGGACAGCAGAAACTGGTATTGCGTTTTGGCAATGCGGTCTTCAATGCTGAGGTCTTGCACCGGCTGCAGGTACAGCTCAATCCCGGGCACTGATCGGGTGGCGGCAGTGATGCGTCGAATGACATCGCTGACGTTGCGGGACTGCGCGTCACGCGATTCTTTGGGCTTGAGGTTGATCAGCATGCGCCCGGCATTGAGCGTGGTGTTGGCGCCGTCCACGCCGATGAAGCTGGAGAGGCTTTGCACGGCGGGGTCTTTCAAAATTACGTCGGCCATGGCCTGCTGGCGCTCACCCATGGCCCCAAACGAGGTGGCCTGAGACGCCTCTGTAATGCCCTGGATCACCCCCGTGTCTTGCACCGGGAAGAAGCCCTTGGGCACCACAAAATACAGCGCAGCGGTGAGCGCCATGGTGATGGCAAACACCAGCAGCGTTGCAATGCGACGGTCCAGCACCCAGTCCAGCATCAGGCCGTATCGGCGAATCATGGCGTCAAAGAAACGACCTGTGGCCTGGTACAGCTTGCCGTGGCTTTCCTCGGGCGTATGTTTGAGCAAACGGGCGCACAGCATGGGTGTGAGCGTGAGCGACACCACCGCCGAAATCAGGATGGCCACCGCCAGCGTAATGGCGAATTCATGAAACAAACGGCCCACCACGTCGCCCATGAACAGCAGTGGAATCAGCACGGCAATCAGCGAAATGGTGAGCGAAATGATGGTGAAGGCAATCTGCTTGGCCCCTTTTAGCGCGGCCTGCATGGGCGGCTCGCCCTGCTCCACATAACGCGCAATGTGTTCGATCATTACGATCGCATCGTCCACCACAAAGCCGGTGGAAATGGTGAGCGCCATCAGGGTCAGGTTGTTGATGGAAAACCCCGCAAGGTACATCACACCAAAAGTGCCGATCAGCGACAGTGGCACGGCAAAACTGGGGATCAGCGTGGCCGAGGCACTGCGCAGAAAAACAAAGATGACGGCCACCACCAGCGCAATCGCCAGCATCAGCTCGATCTGCACGTCTTTCACTGAGGCGCGAATGGTCACCGTGCGGTCGGTCAGCACCTGCACGTCAATCGACGCGGGCAGGGTGGACTGCAATTGCGGCAGCAAGGCCTTGATGCGGTCCACGGTTTCAATCACATTGGCACCGGGCTGGCGCTGGATGTTGAGTATCACGCCGGGCATCGCGTTAGCCCAGGCGGCAAGTCTTGTGTTCTCGGCATCGTCCACGATGTTCGCCACGTCGTTCAGGCGAACGGGAGAGCCATTTTTGAACGCGAGGATCAGGTTGGCGTATTCAGCCGCCGTCTTGAGCTGGTCATTCGCATCAATGGTGGATGCGCGCGCCGCACCATCAAAACTGCCTTTGGCCTGGTTGACGTTGGCCGACGCGATGGTGGTGCGCACGTCCTCCAGCGACAGGCCCACACCTGCCAGCGCGGCAGGGTTGGCTTGAATGCGCACGGCAGGCCGTCTGCCACCGGCAATCGACACCAGGCCTACACCGGGCACCTGCGACAGCTTGGGAGCCAAGCGGTTCTCCACCAGGTCGTGGATGCGAATGACTTGCAGCGAGGGCGAAGTGATCGCCAGCGTCAGCACCGGCGCATCGGCCGGGTTCACCTTGCTGTAGGTCGGCGGCATGGGCAGGTCGGTAGGCAGCAGGTTGCTGCCCGCGTTGATGGCGGCCTGCACCTGCTGCTCGGCCACGTCCAGCGATACGTCTAGCGAGAAGCGCAGCGTGATGACCGACGCGCCACCCGAGCTGGTGGACGACATCTGGGCCAGGCCCGGCATCTGGCCAAACTGGCGCTCCATGGGCGCTGTGACGGCCGAGGTCATCACGTCCGGGCTGGCACCGGGGTAGAGCGTGGTGACCTGGATGGTGGGGTAGTCCACCTCGGGCAACGCAGACAGCGGCAGCAGCCGGTAGGCCAGCGCGCCCGCGATGAGAATGGCAACCATCAGCAGCGAGGTCGCTACCGGGCGCAGGATGAAGATGCGGGAGATGTTCATGCGGCAACCAGCTTGCTTACTGGTTCGGCTGTTGCTGCTGGCGGCGCTCGCGCATCTGCTGAAAGAACGCGCGCCGCTCATCCGGGCTCATCTTGTTGACCCTGGCGACTTCATCGGGCGGCAGGCGGCTCATCATGTTGCGCGCGCGGTCTTGCGCTTCTGGCGGCAGGTTGTCGATCCAGTTTGAGCCTGCAGCGGGCGCGGCGGCGGGTGTTGATGGAGCGCCTGGTTTTACGCCTGCTGCTGGTGCGGGCGTTTGTGTCTGTTTTTGCGCCTGGGGTGTGGCGCTGTCGCCTGTCGATTTTGCAGGCGTGCGAGCGGGTGCGTCTGCAGTATTGCCTTGTGCTGATGCCTGACCACCGGGTCGGCCCTGGCCAATCGGCCTGGCCGCAGGCGCTATGACCTCGACCTTGGCACCTTCACGCAGGCGATCTGCACCGTCTGTCACCACCTTTTCGCCCGCAGACAAATCACCCTGCACGCTGACCCAGTCGCCTTCCGTCGTACCCAGGCGGATGCGGCGAATTGTCACGCTGCTGTCGGGCTTGACTACATAAATGAACGTGCCCTGTGCGCCGCGCTGAATAGCGCTGGAAGGCACAGCCAGTGCGCCTTCCAGCGTGTTGACTTGCAGCTTGATGTTGACAAACTGGTTGGGAAACAACGTACCGTCGGTGTTGGCAAACTCGGCCTTGAGCTTGATGGTGCCGGTCACCGCGTCAATGGTGTTGTCGGTGGTATTGACCTTGCCAGTGGCCAACTGGTTGCGCTGGTCGCGGTCCCAGGCCTCAACGGTGAGCGGCTCTGTGCCTTTGAGCTTGCGTGCGATCTGCGGCAGGTTGGCTTCAGGCACCGCAAACACCACGCTGATGGGCTGTGTCTGCGTGATGGTCACAATGCCTGCCGCATCGCTGGCGCGGATGATGTTGCCCAGGTCGGCCTGCTTCAAGCCGAGCCGCCCGGTGATAGGGGCGGTGATCTTGGTGTACGACAGTTGCAGTTTGGCGTTGTCTACGATGGCCTGGTCGGTTTGCACAGCCGCAGTGAGCTGCCCCACCAGTGCGTCCTGCGTATCAACCTGTTGCTTGGCGATGGAGTCCTTGGCCAGCAGGTCTTTATAGCGGGCCAGGTCCAACTGGGCGTTTTTCAGCAACGACTGGTCTTTGGCCAGTTGGCCTTGCACTTGGGCCAGTGCAATCTCGTAAGCGCGTGGGTCGATTTCGGCCAGCACGGCCCCGGCCCTGACCTGCTGGCCTTCCTTGAATCGGATACTTTTCAGCTCGCCATCCACCCGTGCGCGCACTGTGGCTGTGTTGAGAGCGCTGATGTTGCCGATGGCGGACAAGACCACCTTGACGTCCTGCTTGCGTGCGGTGGCCACAGACACAGGCTGTACCCGGTTTACGCCGCCAAAACGCCGGGCATTGGCACCGCCGGGGCCGCCGGCCGCGCTGACCGCTCCGGCAGCACCCGACGCAGCGCCTGCTGGGGATGAGGCGGCAGACATTGCGCCTTCTGCCACAGGTGTGGCGCGCTGGGTCCACCACCAGCCACCGGCGCCACCCGCCAGCAACAGCGCCACAACGCCGAGCCATGCAGGACGTGAAAGCCCACGCTGGTGGTGGATGCCGGAGGTTTTCAAGGTGGGGTGTGTCATGGTGCAGATTCAGGAGGTCGTCAGGTCACTGGGGCCAATAAACCCGGGCTGCAACCCGAGAGGGGCAGGGCAGGCGCTTGGGTTGGCTGGTGGGGTCACTTTAGCCCATCACAAGGCGCGCACTTGTCAGGCCGGTTGCAGGCGTGTAAATGGTGGGTAAAGTCTATTTTGGTTGCGGTTGTCTCCACCAAAAATTAGAGAAATATGCCCGTAACCCTCTCAATATATGCTTGAGCAGCTATTGAAAGTATAGTGATTGGGGGTATGCCGAAGACACTGGGGCAGATGCTTGCGCGAATGTCCTCCGCTTCGCTCCCCTTTGATTGCGCTGCCCGAAACAAGTCCGTCACAACTCCGTGCGCAAGGTCCAGATCTCGGGGAACAGCACTACATCCAGCATCTTTCGCAGATAACTCACGCCACCCGTACCACCCGTGCCGCGCTTGAAACCAATCACGCGCTCCACGGTGGTGACATGGCGGAAACGCCAGAGCCGGAAGGCGTCTTCCAGGTCGGTGAGTTCTTCACCCAACTGGTACAGGTCCCAATGCGTTTTGGGATTGCGATAGACGACCAGCCAGGCCTGTTCCACGGCCGGGCTTTGCGTATAAGGCAGGGTCCAATCGCGGTTCGTGTGCGAGCCCGGCACCGCCACGCCACGCCGGGCCAGCAGCTTGAGTGCTTCATCGTAGAGTGACGGCGCTTCATAAGCGGCCTGCACTTGCGCCAGCAAATCGGGTCGGTGCGCATGGGGCTTGAGCATGGCGGCATTCTTGTTGCCCAGGGCAAATTCAATCTGGCGGTACTGCGCACTTTGAAAGCCGCTGGAATTCGCCAGGTAGGGCCGGATGGCGCTGTATTCGGGTGGCGTCATGGTGGCCAGAACGTCCCAAGCGTGAACCAACTGCTCCATGATCTTGCTGACACGAGCCAGCATCTTGAAGGCCGCCCCCAGTTCGTCATGGGCCAGATTTTTGATAGCGGCATGCAACTCATGCAGCATCAGCTTCATCCACAGCTCACTCGTTTGGTGCTGAACGATGAACAGCATCTCGTTGTGGTCGGGTGAGAGGGGCTTTTGTGCGCCCAGAATCTCGTCTAGATGCAGGTAGTCGCCATAGCTCATGGACTGGCTGAAGTCCAGCTTGGCGTTTTCATCCCGCACGATGTTCTCGGGCTGCGTCATGGTGATTTCCTGCGGCCGCTGTGCGACTTCAGGGTTTGCGCTGTTCAAGGCGCAGGCCCGCCGCAGTGCGGTTGGGGAAACCGGCCCAATAGGTGTGGTCAGCCTTGAGCTTGCCATCGGCCTCGGCCGACCATTTGCCATCTTTGGCGTTTTCAACCAGGTTGAGGTAACTGTCCATGCCGACATCGTTCTTCAGGAACTTGGCCAGAAACGCTGTCGCAAAATGCTGGGCAATGTTGTTCATGCGGGCGTTGTCCCATACTGCGTCAATGTAATGCTCGGCCGGAATGTTTCTCATGTGCGGTACCGGCAACCAGGACTCTTTGGGCGCAGGCATGGGGGCACCGGCGTTGTGATTGGCGTTCTCATACGTAAGCAGGTAGCGTGGCGCGTTCACACTGGCTTCAAAAATGTTGCGCACGCCGGGTGAGTAGCCCGAGACATCGTCCACACTGCCGGCAATAAAGAAGACCGGCGTCTTGATGCCGGCCAGGCCAGCGGCATCCCAAAAGCCGCGGTTCCAGCCCCAGGGTGCAAAAGCCACGGCTGCCTTGATGCGTTTGTCGATGGAGGCTGCGTAAGCCGCGTTGCCAGACTGGCGCACGGCCAGAGCCCCGTTGGGTGGCGCCAGCGGGGAGCTGACAACACTTGCTGCAAAACCACCGCCAATGGTGTTGACCAGGCCATAGCCGCCCATGGAATAGCCAATCAAACCCGTGTTTTCGGCATTGACCATGCCCTTGAGGGCACCCTTGATCGCATCGCCTGATGCACCTGCATTGAGCTTGGCCATTTCATTCAGCACAAACAACTGGTCCAGTGGACGATTCAGCAGCGTGCTGCCAAAGGCGGCCTGATCGCTGTAGGTGCTGTCAGTGTGGTCAATTGATGCGACCACATAGCCTTTGCTGGCCAGGTTTTCGCCCA
Organism: Rhodoferax sp.; assembly: GCA_031411175.1. Classification (GTDB taxonomy): domain Bacteria; phylum Pseudomonadota; class Gammaproteobacteria; order Burkholderiales; family Burkholderiaceae_C; genus JANYCG01. Next base: position 9,875 of record JANOAP010000247.1, read on the forward strand.
GGTGGCTCAGCAGGTAGCGGTTGCCGGGGTAACCATGCGAGATGATCAACAACGGGTAGGGGCCGGCCGATGCATCAGCAACCGAATCGCGTACCGCCTTGCCATAAAGGGTGACTTCGGTTTTGGGGTCGCGCGTGACGACACGGTACTGGCCCGCGCCCGGCGTATCCGCCGCAGGTTTGGCCGGATACCAAACCTCCACCGTCAAAGACCGGTCGTAGGTAGGGATGGGTTCGCCCGCTTTGGCTTTGACGATATCGAGCTGCTTGGGGTTCGTGAGCAGGATGGTTCTGACACCAACGCCAAGTTGGCCGTATTTGGCCAGCAGCGGTGCATCTGCACGAATGGTGTCGATATGGTTGTCTTCCGCCAGGGCAATCCCGGTTGGTGCGAGCCAGGTCGCGAGAGTGGCCGTCATGGCGGCCACGATTGCTTTCTTGAGCATGATTGCATCCTTAAAAACGGGTTGAAAAAGCTCTAAAAAGAGCGCAAAAAGAGAATGAAAAAAGCATTGGCGCAGGCCGTCAGGTCACTGCATGCCGCTGATTGAATTCCCGGCGTTTCCACTCCTGGGACTCCAGCACCTGCCTGAGTTGTTCCACTGCGTTCCAGACATCCGCGTAGCCCACGTAAAGAGGTGTGAACCCAAAACGCAAAATGTCCTTGTGCCGGTGCCCGTCACCCGCCCGGAAGTCGCCAATCACGCCTCGTGCGATCAGGGCCTGCATGATGCCAAAGGCACCCGAGCCCCATACCTCGGCAGATGGCTCACAGGTAAGTGACACCTGCGAACCCCGTGAGGCATGCGTTACCGGCGTTGCCACGCCCAGGCCAAACCCGGCACAGCGCTGTATTACAAGCTCCAGAAACAGATCCGTCAGGGCCAGGGACTTGGTGCGCAGCGCGGCCATCCCCCCCATTGGTTCGGCTGCCAGCAAAGTGTCAAGGCCACAGTCGAGCGCAGCCATACTCAAGATGGGCTGGGTGCCGCATAGATAGCGCGTGATGCCCGGTGCAGGTGTGTAGTCGGAGGTAAATGAAAATGGATTGGAATGACCCCACCAGCCGCTCAGCGGTTGTCGCGGGTTGAGGTCTTGCCGGTTGAGGTGACGCGGGTTGACCCAGACGAAAGCCGGTGCGCCAGGTCCCCCATTTAAATACTTGTAGCCGCAGCCCACTGCAAAATCCGCACTGGAGCCATTCAAATCGACAGGAACCGCCCCCGCGCTGTGCGCTAGGTCCCACACCGTCAGCGCGCCCGCGTCGTGAGCGGCCCGAGTCACTGCCGCCATATCGTGCATCGCGCCAGTACGGTAGTTCACATGGGTCAGCATCAACACCGCAAGGTCTGCACCCAATGCGCCAGAAATCTCCTCAGGCTCCACCAGTTTTAACCGGTACCCCCGCTCCTTGCACAAGCTCTCGGCAATATACAGGTCCGTCGGAAAATTGCTGCGTTCACTCACAATCAGTCGCCGCTGTGGCGCGTCATGGGCGGCCATGGCAAGCGCCGTGCTCAAGACTTTGTACAAATTGATGGAGGTGCTGTCTGTGGCCACGACTTCGCCACGGTGCGCACCGATCAGCCGGGCGATTTTGTCCCCCAACCGCTGGGGCTGCTCGAACCAGCCGGCCGTGTTCCACGAACGGATCAGGCCCGTGCCCCATTCTTGTCTCACCGCATGGGCAACGCGCCCTGCAGCGCTTTTTGGCATCGCGCCCAGGGAGTTACCGTCCAGGTAAATCACGCCCTCGGGCAAGATAAATTGGTCACGCAAAAGACGCAGTGGGTCAGTGGCGTCAAGTTGCTGGCAGTCGCTAAATGTTTTCATGGCTGTTTTGAAGTACCGTGACAGTAGCACTTCTCAAAAACCGTTGGTGTCGGTTATTTCCAACGGGCGTTTCAAAATCTCAATCTGTCTCGCATCGTCACCAACTCAGACCGCGTTCAGACCCGACCCAGCAACAAAAACTCCATCAGCGCCTTTTGCGCATGCAGCCGGTTTTCGGCCTCGTCCCACACCACGGATTGCGCGCCGTCGATCACTTCGGCCTCCACTTCTTCGCCCCGGTGTGCGGGCAGGCAGTGCATGAACAGTGCGTCCGGCTTGGCGGCGACCATCATCTCGCGGTCCACACACCAGTCAGCAAAGGCTTTTTTTCGGGCCTCGTTTTCGGCCTCATAGCCCATGCTGGTCCACACGTCGGTGGTGACCAGATCGGCCCCAGCGCAGGCCTGCATCGGGTCTTTAAAGACCTTGTAGCTGTCGCTGGAGCGAATGCCGGCAATGGACTGGTCCACCTCATAACCACCGGGCGTGCTCACGTGCACCTTGAAGCCCAGGATTTCGCTGGCCTGCAGCCAGGTGTTGGCCATGTTGTTACCGTCCCCCACCCAGGCCACGGTCTTGCCTGCGATGGAGCCGCGGTGCTCGATGTAGGTGAAGATATCGGCCAGGATCTGGCAGGGGTGAAACTCGTTCGTCAGGCCGTTGATGACCGGCACGCGCGAATGCGCGGCGAAGGTCTCGATCTTGGTCTGCCCAACGAATACCACCCATGTCAGATCCTGGCCGATGTGTATACCTACATCGAGCACCGGGGTGACATCAAAGGGAAAGTGGTGGCCTGGGTCGGCGACGGCAACAACATGGCCAACACCTGGTTGCAGGCGGCCGACATCCTCGGCTTCACGCTGCATGTCAGCACGCCCAGCG
>JANOAP010000248.1:0-6003 GCA_031411175.1 Rhodoferax sp.
TTGCTCATGATTTATTTCACCAGGGTTGCAGAGTTGATAAGAACGGTTGTTTTGGGAACATCGGTCGGGAAGGGGCCGCCGGCACCAGTGGGCGTGGTCTTGATCTTCTCGACCACGTCCATGCCACTGACGATCTTGCCAAACACGGTGTAGCCGAACAGCTGGGGTGCATTGACCAGATTGGCCCGCGGCGTGTTTTCATAGACGCGGCCCTGGTACTCGAACTTGGGCACCGGGTCGCCAGGCGGAATGATGGTGGGGTCGAGAAAAGCATTGTCCTTCACGTTGATGAAGAACTGTGCGGTGGCCGAATTGGGGTCGTTGGTACGTGCCATGGCCAGTGTGCCGGTCACATTGCGCGAACCGCCTTTGGCCAGGGCCTCGCGGCCTTCATGGGCCACCGGCGGGCGGCCCTTTTTCTCCGCGTATTTGGCATCAAAGCCGCCACCCTGCACCATGAAGTTTTCAATCACGCGGTGAAAGACTGTGCCGTCGTAATGCTTGTCCTTCACGTACTGCAAAAAGTTCTCCACGGTTTTGGGGGCCTTGTCGGGATAGACCTCAACCACAAAGTCACCCATCGAGGTGGAGAACTTGACGCGCGGCGCGTCTTCGGCCCAGGCGAGATTTGCTGTCAAAAACAGCGCCGAAAACCCAATAAATACATGGGCTACGGCCATAAAGTATCGACGTTTCATCCAATCACTCCTTCAAAAAATATTTTCCACTGACTGCCCTCGCGAACCCAATACTGGCGTTTGGTCGCGCCCGTGCGGGTGCCGTCTGGTACTTCGCCGAAGGTCACCACCATGGTGTCAGCCGCGTCCGTCCAGCGCAGCATGGACAAGTCCTTCAGCGCAATGTTACGGCCCTGGAACTTTGCCACTTCCTTGCGCAATGAGGGGGCCCATTCGCTGAGGGTTTTGCCATAGCTGTTGAAGTCGGCCGTGTAGAAGCTCAGCAGGCGGTCCGGATTGCCGCTGGACTTGGCGCTAAGCCAGGCGGCCAGCGCGTCTTCAAACGGCTTGCCCTGCGCCCGCACGCTCTGGGGTGCCACCCACTGTAGCTGGGTTGAAATGACCACCGGCGTGGTGCGCACTTCCACCGTGCGGATGATGTGATCCAGATCGGGGTTGGCCAGCACCACACAGCCATCGGTAGACAGCGGCGGGCGCGAGAACTGGTTGCGCGGCGTGCCATGCAGCCAGATGCCCCCGCCAGTCTTGCCGCGCTTGCTGTCCAGCATATTGGGGTAATTGATGGGCAGGGCACCCGTGCCATAGAAATTCTTGAGCGATTTCGGGTCAAGGTTGCTGGTGATGAAGTACACGCCCAGGGGGGTTCGGAAGTCGCCCTCGGCGGTTTTCTCCGTGCCGAGTTTGCCCAGCGAGATGTAATAGTCTGCGACCAGTTTCAGGCCGGTGGCGGTGTTTTCAAACAGGTACAGACGCGACCGCGAGGCATCCACCGCAATCGCATGCTTGTTGCGGCCAGACAGGGCCAGAAACTGAGATGGCACGCTGCCCGCCGGTGGGCGCTCCCGCAGGGCCTTCAGTCGCATCTGCGATTCATCCCGCAGCTCGGCCAGCGCGGGGGCGGCCGCCTGCGCCAGAGTGGCAGGCACATCGCCCAGCGCGCGCAAGGGCCGCGTCTGGGCGGTCAGCAAATCGCCGTAGACGAGCTGGGCCAGCTGGAAATTCGGGTGGTCTTGCACCAGGCTGGTGGCCTTGAGCAGCGCCTCGCGGCTTTGCGATTGTCCGACCAGCCGATAGACCTCAATGAGCCGGGCTTCAGCGGTGGCACTGGCGGCGGTAACCGGTTTTTCAGCCGCAGCGGCGTGCTTTGCTTTTTTATGGCCCGTGCTGGCCTGCGCTGCGAGCGAGCCCAGCAGCGAAACAGTAACCAACAGAAAAACGAGCAATGCCCTTGTCATGACGACCTGAGAGGAAATCTGAGAGGAATTTGTGTCGCGAATAAACCGGATAGGACAAGCTGGCACGAGAAATTCAGTGTCGCCAGGTCAGCGGCTATCCGGTGTGACGCCGACCAGACGCTCAGGTTCCCGTGGATTCTCTGGCAATCACCCAGCGGTCGCCTGCTTTCACCAGATCCAGTGTCTTGCGGCTGGATACCGCCAGGCCGGCAGCACGGTAATCCTGGCGGAACTTTGCCACGGCCTTGTTGCCATTGGCGGAGACCGACAGATTTTCGAGCTTGACGCTGATGCTGGACTTGCCCGTGATGCGTTTGCGCCGCTCAGACTCCCACTCGCTGCGCGACTGTTTGGCCGGTGGCGTGAATTCCTTGCCGTAAGCCGACAGGTAGCCCGCCATGTCTTTGGAAGACCAGGCAGCGGCCCAGGCCCGCACGGCGGCTTCGGCCTCTCTGGCGGCGTTGTCGCCAGCCGCAGGCTGGGTGGTAGCCGGTGCTGGGGCTGGCGCGGCGGGCGTCGCTGCAGGAGCGACCGGTGTCGCGGCCGGCGCAGGCGCTGCGGCAGGCACTGGAGCGGCTGGGCTCGCAGCGGTCGGTGTCACCGTGGGGCGCTGTCCCTTGGCCGTGGGATTGAAGAGCTCGCGGATCAAGGCCAGCTTGGGTGGCACCGCCGTGTTGGCACCATCCAGCGCCAGCGCCTTGTTATAGGCCTGGCTGGCCAGCTTGGCATAGACGTCGCCCAGGTTCTCATGCGCTGTGGCGTAGCTAGGGTTGGTGCGGATAGCCATTTCCAACGCTGCACGGGCCTTGTCAAACTGGTTTTGCCCGGCGTACAGCACGGCCAGGTTGTTATAGGGCTCAGGCAGCTCGGGGTAGTCTTCGGTCAGCTTGGTGAAGGTGGCAATCGCGTCCACGGGCTTGCCGGAATCACGCTGGATCACGCCCTTCAGAAAACGCATTTGCGGGTCTTTGGGCTTGGCGGCCAGGTACTGGTCAACCTTTTGCATGGCCTCAGTTGATTTGCCTGCACGCATGAGCTGTGCAACGTCGCTGTACTCGTCAGCAAGGGCTGCGGGCAACACGAAAGCGCTGCACAGAGCGAGCAGCTGGGCGAACCGGATCAATTTGGAACGGACGGACTTCATAAAGCGATGGGCTTCCTGGTCAAAAAGCGCCCTGACACAGGGGCTATATACTGCGCTGAATTGTATCCGAGGGGTATCCCGGCCTGATTGCTGGCCTGTCCCACCCCCCAGGCGAATATCCCCTACGTTGGTCACTGATTACCCCATGAGTTTGCGCATCTACAACACGCTGTCGCGTGCCCTGGAAGAGTTTGTACCGATCGACCCCGGCCACGTGCGCATGTACGTTTGTGGCATGACGATTTATGACCTGTGTCATATTGGGCATGCCCGCATGGCGATGGCATTTGACGTGGTGCAGCGCTGGTTGAAAACCAGCGGCTATCAGGTGACCTACGTGCGCAACATCACCGACATTGACGACAAGATCATCCGCCGCGCGCTGGAGCGGGGCATCACGATTCGTGCCCTGACCGATGAGATGATCGACGTGATGCACCAGGACATTGGCCGCCTGGGCATAGAGCGGCCCACGCTGGAGCCGCGCGCTACCGAATTTGTGCCGCAAATGCTGAGCCTGATCAGCCGGTTGGAGGCCAAAGGCCTGGCATACAAGGCCAGCAACGGCGACGTGAATTTTGCCGTGCGCAAGTTGCCGGGTTATGGTCACCTGTCGGGCAAGTCGATTGACCAGCTGCGTTCCGGAGAACGGGTCGCGGTGGACGATGGCAAGGACGACCCGCTTGACTTTGTGCTCTGGAAAGCAGCCAAGCCCAGCGAACCGGACGATGCGAAATGGGACAGTGCCGCCCTGGGCTGGGACTACGGCAGCGGGCGCCCCGGTTGGCATATTGAATGTTCTGCCATGTGCAGCCAGACCCTGGGCGACACCTTTGACATTCATGGCGGCGGCGTTGACCTGCAATTTCCCCACCATGAAAACGAATTGGCCCAAAGCGAGGGGGCCAGTGGCCAGCCTCTGGCACACGTGTGGATGCACAACGCCATGGTTCAGCTTGACAACGAAAAGATGTCAAAGAGCCTGGGCAATTTTTTCACCATCCGTGAAGTGCTGGCCAAGTACGACGCCGAAACGGTGCGATTCTTTCTGGTCCGCACCCACTATCGCACCGCATTGAATTACAGCGATGTGCATCTGAATGATGCGCGCAACTCGCTCAAGCGGTTGTACACGGCGCTGGACGGGGTTGCGCCCGCAAGCGTGGTGCTGGACTGGAACGACCCTTATGCGGCGCGCTTCAAGGCCGCCATGGATGAGGATTTTGGGACGCCTGAGGCGGTGGCTGTGCTGTTTGAATTGGCGGCTGAGGTCAACAAGACCAAATCGACTGAGCTGGCAGGGCTACTCAAGGCGCTGGGTGGCTGCGTGGGCCTGCTGCAACTTCCTCCGAAAGAATATTTGCAATGGCGTGCCCCTGCAGATGCCGGTATCAAAGGCGTCACTGGGAATGCAGTTGCAGGGGGCGCAACTGCGAATGTCGTTACGACCGATTTAAGCAGCCTGCAAATTGATGATCTCATCGCGCAGCGCACCACCGCCAAGTCCAGCAAAAACTTCGCCGAGGCCGACCGCATTCGCAAGCAATTGCTGGAGCAAGGCATCGTGCTCAAGGATTCACCCACCGGCACCACCTGGGAAGCCGCGCAGTGATGCTGATCTGGTCTTTTCAAGCTAATTGTGCCTCTAGCCCAGGAAAATAGTGCAATGCCAGCTACAAAAAAAATAGCAAAAAGCGTGGCACCCGTGGTCTCCATCCCCGACTACTGGGAAGACGCCTGCAAACACCTGGTCAAAAAAGACCGGGTCATGAAGCGGCTGATTCCGCAATTTGGTGATGCCTGCCTGCAATCGCGGGGTGACGCTTTTGTCACTTTGGCGCGCAGCATTGTGGGCCAGCAGATTTCTGTGAAAGCTGCGCAAACGGTCTGGGACCGCTTTGCACTACTGCCCAAGAAGATGACTGCCGCCAACGTGCTCAAGCTCAAAGTGGACGACATGCGCGCGGCGGGTTTGAGCGTGCGCAAGGTGGAATACCTGGTGGATCTAGCCCTGCACTTTGACAGCGGCGCGGTTCAGGTGGCGGCCTGGAGCGCCATGGACGACGATGCCATCATTGCAGAGCTGGTGGGCATTCGCGGCATTGGCCGGTGGACCGCCGAGATGTTTTTGATTTTTCACCTGATGCGCCCCAACGTGCTGCCGCTGGACGATGTGGGCCTGATCAACGGCATCAGCCAGAATTATTTCTCGGGCGAATCGGTCAGCCGCAGTGATGTGCGGGAAGTGGCTGCGGCCTGGGCGCCGTTTCGCAGCGTGGCAACTTGGTATATTTGGCGCTCTCTGGACCCCCTGCCAGTGGCTTATTAGGCGGGTGGGTGTTACAGTGCGGTCGGTTTGAGCCTTGAAAGGGGCTTGATACGAACGGCAAGATGAAGGAGTACGTTGTTGGCTAAAAAATCATTCCTCGACTTTGAGCAACCGATTGCCGAGCTGGAGAGCAAGATCGAAGAGCTGCGTTACGTGCAGAACGAATCGGCAGTGGAGATCTCCACCGAGATCGACCAGCTCAGCAAAAAGAGCCAGCAGCTCACCACAGACATCTACAGCGACCTGACGCCGTGGCAGATCACCAAGATCGCGCGCCACATCGAGCGGCCCTACACGCTGGATTACGTCAACGAAATCTTCACGCATTTTGTGGAGCTGCATGGCGACCGCCATTTTGCGGATGACCTGAGCATCGTCGGCGGCCTGGCCCGTTTCAACGGCACGCCCTGCATGGTGCTGGGTCAGCAAAAAGGGCGTGACACTAATGAGCGCCGCCTGCGCAACTTCGGCATGAGCAAGCCCGAGGGTTACCGCAAGGCGCTGCGGTTGATGAAGACCGCCGAGAAATTCAAGATTCCCGTGTTTACGTTCGTGGATACGCCGGGGGTTGAACGACACCGGCGTCGGAAGCGATCG
>JANOAP010000249.1:0-5850 GCA_031411175.1 Rhodoferax sp.
TGTACAAGACACCCAAAGGGCTCACGCTGGAAATCAAGGCAACGCCCTTGCCCGCAGGCGGCATGGTGCTGACTTTCTCGGACGTTACCCATTTCGTCGAAGCCCAAGCTGCCTTGCATGAAAGTGAGCTGCGCTTTCGCAGCCTGGCTGCCTTGTCGTCTGACTGGTATTGGGAGCAGGACGAAAACTTCAGGTTTGTGCGCGTGGATGGGCATGATGTGTCCAAGACCGCCGCGTTGGGGCTGACGCGCTGGGAAACCGGCGACCAGGGGCTGACTGAAGCGCAGTGGGAAGAACACAAGCGTGTTCTGCAGGCACATCAGACCTTCCGCAATTTTGAGATGCAAAGCCCCCTGAGCAACGGCCAGATGTCCTGGTCGTCTGTCAGTGGCATGCCTATTTTTGACGCCCAGGGGGTTTTTCGCGGCTACCGGGGCATTGGCCGGGACATTACTGAACACAAGCGCAACGAGGACGAAAGCCAGCGCCTGGCGTTTTACGACACGCTCACGGGCCTGCCCAATCGCCGTTTGCTGCTGGACCGTCTTTCCAAATCGCTGGTCTCAGGCATTCGCACGCATCAAAGAGGCGCGCTGCTGTTCATCGACCTGGACAACTTCAAGGACCTCAACGACACCCAGGGCCACGATGTAGGCGACAAATTGCTGGAGATGGTGGCCAACCGGCTTGTGACCTGCATTCGCCAGGGCGACACGGTGGCGCGCTTTGGGGGTGACGAGTTCGTGGTCATGCTCGAAGGCCTGAGCTCCAGCGTGGGCGGTGCCGTGGCTCAGGTCAAGGTGGTGGCACAAAAGATTCTGGAGTCACTCAACCGGCCTTTTGACCTGATGGGCAAAGAGCACTACAGCACGCCCAGCATTGGTATCGCCCTGTTTGGCGGGAAGAACCAGTCGGTCGAGGAATTGCTCAAGCGTGCGGATCTGGCCATGTACCAGGCCAAGGCTGCGGGACGCAACACCTTGCGGTTTTTCGACCCGGACATGCAGGCGGCGGTGGCTGAGCGAGCTGCGGTCGAGGTGGATCTGCGTCACGGGCTGGAGCACGGCGAACTGGTGCTGTACTACCAGCCGGTTGTGAACCATAACAATGCCATGATTGGCGTTGAGGCCCTGGTGCGCTGGCTTCACCCGCGCCGGGGCATGGTGTCGCCGATTGATTTCATTCCGGTGGCAGAGCAGACCGGTCTCATTGTGCCCCTGGGACAGTGGGTTTTGAGAACGGCCTGTGAGCAACTGGTCAAGTGGGGCCGCAGCCTCCAGACCCGGGGGCTGAGCGTTTCGGTCAATATCAGCGCACGCGAATTCCGCCAGCCCGAATTCACCAACCAGACGCTGGAGATATTGAAATCGACCAAAGCCAACCCCAATCAACTCAAGCTGGAGTTGACGGAAAGCCTGCTGCTCAGTGACATGCAGGAGGCGGTGCGAAAGATGGATGTGTTGCGTGCCGTCGGCGTGAGCTTTTCGCTGGATGACTTTGGCACCGGGTATTCGTCACTGGCCTACTTGAAGCGCTTGCCGCTGGACCAATTGAAGATTGACCAGTCGTTTGTACGCGATGTGCTGACCGATCCCAATGATGCGGCGATTGCGCGCACCGTGATCGCCTTGGCCCACAGCCTGGGCTTGACGGTGGTGGCCGAAGGTGTTGAAACCGCAGGCCAGCGCGAGTTTTTGTTGCGCAATGGTTGTGAGGCTTACCAGGGCTACCTGTTTGGCCGCCCCGTTCCGCCCGACGAGCTGAACTTTGATTCCATCGCCTCGGGCTTTGCCCCGACCGTGCCCCACGACCTTTGATGGCCTTTGACGGCCTGCGGGTCAGTCGGGGGCAGGCCCCTTCTGCACGGCGAGCTTGTCGGCCACACCGGCGAACTTGCTGTATTTGCCCAGCAGCGCCACCATCTGGCCGTAGATTTTGGGGCTGCCGGCCAGGCATTCCTTGTGGTCCAGAAAATTGGCCTCGCCGGTGAAGTTGCCGACCAGCCCACCCGCCTCGGTCACCAGCAAAGAGCCGGCCGCCATGTCCCAGGGTTGCAGGCCGGCCTCAAAAAAACCTTCGGTAAAACCGGCGGCCACATAGGCCAGGTCCAGTGCAGCGGCACCGGGGCGGCGCAATCCGGCACAGCGCGGCATGATGTCGGCCATCATGGCCAGGTAGGTTTTGAAGTCATCGCCGGGTCGAAACGGGAAGCCGGTGGAAATCAGGCTTTCCTGCATGCGGGTGCGTTTGGAGACGCGCAGGCGGCGGTCGTTCATGTAGGCACCGCGGCCTTTGGTGGCGGTGAAGAGGTCATTGCGTGAGGGGTCGTAAATAACGGCCTGTTCAATCTTGCCCTTGACCGCCAGCGCGATGCTGACGCAATACACCGGCAGGCCGTGAATGAAATTGGTGGTGCCATCCAGCGGGTCGATGATCCAGACGAACTCGGAGTCTTTGGCCCCGTGCTCCCCGCCTGATTCTTCGGCCAGAATGCCGTGGCCCGGGTAGGCCGTCAGCAGGGTCTCGATGATGATTTGTTCTGCGGCCTGATCCACTTCGGTGACAAAGTCATTGACCTGCTTTTGCGAAACACGAACCGATTCGACATCCAGCGCGGCGCGGTTGATGATTTTTCCAGCTTCACGTGCGGCCTTGATGGCCACGTTGATCATGGGGTGCAGATTGGGGGAGACCATAAATTTTTCTTAAGAACAGGCTGGAATATCCGGCGATGCAGCCCGGCGATGCAGGCAGCGACAATAGCCCGATTTTACCTGCCTCCCGACAACACCATGCCTGTGGTCCCGCAAACCCGCTTCATCCTCATCAACACCAGCCACGCGGGTAACGTGGGCGCAGCGGCGCGTGCCATGAAAACCATGGGCTTTGATGAGCTGGTGCTGGTGGCACCGCGTTGGCCCAACGTGTTGCGGCGCGAGGAAACCATACAGCGGGCCAGCGGTGCGCTGGACGTGCTGGAGAAATGTCGCATCGTGGACACGCTGGACGAGGCGCTGGACGGCATGACCCACCTTTGCGCGACCGCGATGACCCCGCGCGACTTCGGCCCGCCTGCCGTCAGGCCGCGTGAACATTTTGAGATGCTATTAAATAAAGAGCTGCTCAAGCCCATTCCACGGGTTCTGGAGGCCGAAACAACCCCTGAAAACGCCATTTTTCAGACGGGAATTGGGTTTTTGTTCGGCTCAGAGCGTTTTGGCATGAGCAACGACGATGTGTACCGCTGCCACGCCTGCCTGAGCATCCCCAGCAATCCGGCCTTTGGCTCGCTGAACCTGGGTGCGGCGTTGCAGGTGATTGCGTATGAATGGCGTTTGGCGTTGGGCGGTTTTGCCATTTCCGTGCGCCCTGAGCCCGTCGAAGGGCTGCAGGCTTCGACGGGCTCAGCCCGAACGGGATCTGTTTTGGCCGACGCCGCCCAGGTGGCGGGCATGCTCACGCACCTGGAGCAATCACTGGTCGCGCTGGGCTTTCTGGACCCCGCAGCCCCCAAAAAGCTCATGCCGCGTCTCAATGCGCTGTTCAACCGGGCGAATGTGACCCAGGAAGAAATCCACATCCTGCGCGGTATTGCGAAATCCATTTTGCAATTGCGCCAGTCGTCCCCAGATACCTGAAATCGCCTCTTCAAATTTTCCTTTCAAAGCACCACGCCATGAAACTCCCCACCTATTTCATTTCCCACGGCGGTGGCCCTTGGCCTTGGATGGCCGACATGCGCCGCGCCATGCACGAGCTCGAGGTCTCACTGAAAGACATGCCGCGCCAGATCGGTGTGACGCCCAAGGCCATCCTGATGGTCTCGGGCCACTGGGAAGACGCCGCGTTTGCCGTCATGTCCAGCCCCAAGCCTTCGATGCTGTACGACTACGGCGGCTTCCCAGCGCACACCTACCACGTGGTCTACCCCGCACCCGGTGCGCCCGACGTGGCGCTGCGCGTGCAAAGCCTCATCGCGGCGGCGGGCCTGCCTACGCGGCTGGACCCGGACCGCGGGTTCGATCACGGCGCTTTTTCTCCGCTGGAAGTGATGTACCCCGACGCCCAGGTGCCGGTAGTCCAGCTGTCGCTGAGCCGCTCGCTGGACCCGGCGCAGCACATTGCGCTGGGCCGTGCACTGGCACCGCTGCGCGATGAAGGCGTGTTGATTGTGGGCAGCGGCCTGAGTTATCACAACCTGCGGCTTTTTGGCCTGGCGGGCAAAGCGCCGTCGCAAGCGTTTGACCAGTGGCTGCAAACCACCCTGGCGGCCACACCGGTCGAGCGGGAAACCCGCTTACTGGCATGGGAATCGGCCCCCGCCGCGCGCACCGCGCACCCGCGCGAAGAACACCTTATTCCGCTGATGGTGGCCGTGGGCGCAGCGTTTGACGAAGCATCTACCTGCGTGTACCACGAAGACGGCGTCTTTGGCGGCGTCACCGCGTCGAGCTTCCGCTTTGGGGCTGTGCCACAGCCAGCGGCTTAAACAGATAGACTCTGCGCCATGTTTTCCCGCCTTCGCTCCGACATCCAGTGCATCCTTGACCGCGACCCGGCTGCCCGCAGCACGTGGGAGGTGCTGACGTGTTATCCGGGTCTGCATGCACTGGTCTTGCACCGGCGCGCCCACTGGTTCTGGAACCACGGTTTCAAATGGCTGGGGCGGTTTGTCTCCATGGTCGCGCGCTGGCTCACGGGCATTGAAATCCATCCGGGGGCGAAGATTGGCGAGCGCGTTTTCTTTGACCACGCCATGGGCGTGGTGGTGGGCGAGACCGCCGAAATTGGCGATGGCTGCACCATTTACCAGGGTGTGTCGCTGGGCGGTACGTCGCTGTACAAAGGCACCAAGCGCCATCCCACGCTGGGCAAGGACGTGGTGGTGAGTGCGGGGGCCAAGGTGCTGGGCGGCTTTTTGGTCGGTGATGGGGCCAAGATTGGCTCCAACGCGGTGGTGATCAAGCCCGTGCCCGCCGGGGCGACGGCCGTGGGCATTCCGGCCCGCATCATCCCGTCCAAGACGGGCGAGAGCGCGGACCTGGCCGCGTCAGAGCCCAAGTTCACCGCCTACGGCATTACGCAAGAGGACGACCCGGTGAGTCAGGCGCTAAAGGGCTTGATTGATTCAGCCTCTGGCCAGGAACACCAGATCGCCATGCTGTGGCAGGCCATCGAAAAACTCTCGGCCAACCGGGCTGCCACCGACTGCGTGCCGCGCGACGCGGCGCTCTGTGAGGGGTTTGAGGCAGAGAAGCTCAGCCAGCTGGTGGGCAAGTAATCCCATTTGGCATTTGGAATAGGTCCATTTGGAATAAGCGGCTGCTACAGTTCCGTGCGCGGGAGTTTGATCCTGCGCAATCGGATCCGCTCAAGAGAGCCGGGCCTCTGACGGAGACAAAAATGCTGAAATTTCCCTGCGTGTCGGCAGCGTGCATCGCGCTGATCTGGCTCGCTGGCTGTGGCCAGAATAACAGTGGCGCGGGAGCTAAGGCAAGTGCCGCTGGCGACGCCACACCCGCCACCCTCAAGGCCAACGCGCAGTTTGCACAAGACCTCAAGCTGGATGACCCGCAGGATTTTGAAGACGCCAGGCGCGGCTTCATGGCCAAGCCCACGGGCAAAATCCTGGCGGCAGATGGCAGCGTGCTCAAAGACTTTGACGCCTACCAATTTCTGGAGGGCAAGGCACCCGGCACGGTCAACCCCAGCCTGTGGCGTCATGCGCAGCTCAATGCCAATGTGGGCTTGTTCAAGGTGATGGACGGCGTGTACCAGCTGCGCGGCTTTGACATTGCCAACATGACCCTGATCGAAGGCAAGACCGGCTGGATTGTGGTGGACCCGCTG
>JANOAP010000250.1:0-3321 GCA_031411175.1 Rhodoferax sp.
CCTCGCGCACGTAGCCGTGGGCGAGCACGTAGTCGCCGAGCTGCTGGGTGTTGCGCAGACCCGCGCAGTGGCCGAGCATCACCCAGGCATGCGGGCGCAGCACGGCGATGTGGTCGGTGATCGTCTTCGCGATGGCCGGCGCGCCGGGCAGCGCGCGCTACGACGCCTTCATCGAACCAGGCAACGTCATCGAGCGGCCGAAGGGCGCCGCGGCGCGCCCCGGCGACGACCTCGGAGCGTCGCCGCCGCGCCTGCCGCAGATGCCGGCGTACCACCTGGCGCGCGACGACGGCAGTGGCATCACCATGGTCAACATCGGCGTCGGCCCGGCCAATGCCAAGACCATCACTGACCACATTGCGGTGTTGCGACCCCATGCCTGGATCATGCTGGGCCACTGCGCTGGTCTGCGCAACACGCAACAGCTGGGTGACTACGTGCTGGCCCACGGCTATGTGCGTGAAGACCATGTGCTGGACGAAGAGCTGCCGCTGTGGGTGCCTATTCCGGCGCTGGCCGAAATCCAGGTGGCGCTGGAAGCGGCGGTGTCTGATGTCACGCAGATGAGTGGGCCTGAGCTCAAGCGCATCATGCGCACGGGCACGGTGGCCAGCACCGACAACCGCAATTGGGAGCTGCTGCCTGACAACGGCCCCCAGCGCCGCTTCAGTCAGAGCCGTGCCGTGGCGCTGGACATGGAGAGCGCCACCATCGCGGCCAATGGGTTTCGCTTTCGCGTGCCCTATGGCACCCTGCTGTGCGTGAGTGACAAACCGCTGCACGGCGAGATTAAACTGCCCGGCATGGCCAACCACTTTTACCGTGAGCGGGTCGATCAGCATTTGCGTATTGGCATCCGCGCCGTGGAGTTGCTGCGTGCCCAGGGGGCAGATCAGCTCCACAGCCGCAAGCTGCGCAGTTTTGCCGAGGTTGCGTTTCAATAGGCTGCCATGGCCCTTGACGTCACGACCCTGCTGGTCATCAACGCGGCCAACTTGCTGGTGGTGGCCACGGCGCTGCCGCTCTTAATGGGGCAGCGTTTGAGCTCGGCTGCCGGGAGCGCACGCGCGTCCCTCATGGTCCAGGCCCTGGGTTGGGTCGCCATCCTTTTCTCCGGCTTTTGGGCAGGGCGCTGGCAGGACCTGATGCTGTCGACATTTTCCATTGCCTGTTTCAGTGTCGGCCAGTGGTTGATGTTCGAGGCCATGCAGGGTTGGCTGGGGCCCAGGCGGGGCAGGGCCTTGCTGCTTGGTCTGGTGGTGCTGACGCCGATTGGCTACGCACTGAGCTTTCATAACTACCCCATTCGGGTGGGGTGGGCCAACTTCATGCTGGCAACCCAGTTGTTGATACTGGCCCTGTCCACATTGCGCCCCACGTCTTCCCTGGGCGGCCCCTGGCGCTGGGCCATTTTGGGTTGCGCTTTGACCATGGCCGGGTTTACGGCTGCCCGCGGGGTCATGGGTGCATTTTTTACCGGGCTGTACCCGACTTTCCTGGCGCCCCACCCGGTCAACGTGATGGCCGTGGTGGCCACCAATGTCACGCTGGTCCTGAGCAGCGTAGCGATACTGGTCGCCTGGCGCGGCGAGGCGGAAGCCCAGCTGCGCCAGCAGGCCTTCAGCGACAGCCTGACCGGGTTGACCAACCGCAAGGGTTGGGACGAGATGGCCACGGCGGTTTTTGATCAGGCCCGGCGACATGCGTATCCCCTTGCACTGTTGATGGTGGATCTGGATCATTTCAAACACATCAATGACACCCAAGGCCATGATGTAGGCGACCAGGTGCTGAGAATGGTTGGCAAATTGATACGCGCCAACCGCCGCAGCGGGGACTTGGCGGCGCGCATTGGCGGCGAAGAGTTTGCACTGCTGTTGCCCCAGACCGACCAGGCGGGTGCCCTGCTGCTGGAGCAGCGTTTGCGCCAGGCGCTGGGGGATGCCTGCCGCGAGCAGCCTCAACTCAAAGTCAACTACAGCGTGGGCTTGACTCTGCTACAACCTTCGGACGCCAGCTTGACGGCGCTGATGGTGCGGGCTGATAGTGCGCTGTATCGTGCAAAAGACCTGGGGCGGGGGCGCATCGAGATTGAGATTTGAAACTGCGCCCGATGCCTGATAGCTGCTGCGGGCTCAATCCAGAAGCCGGTTCAGTTGGGCGTACTGCAACAGCATGATGGTCTTGGCGTCGCAGATGTGGCCGGTCGCAACCTGACTCAAAGCCTCATCCAGCGTGGTTTCAATAACCTCGATGTCTTCGCCTTCATGCGCTTCGCCACCACCGTCTGACACCTTGTCGGCCAGCGTGTATTCGCCCACAAAGAAGTAGAGGCGCTCGGTCACAGCACCGGGGCTCATGTAGGCTTCAAATACTTTCCTCACCTCGTGAATCCTGTAGCCCGTCTCCTCCTCAATCTCACGCCGTATGCAGGTGGCCGGATCATCCTGATCGAGCAACCCGGCGCAAACTTCAATCAGCATGCCGTCGGCATTGCCGTTGACGTAGGTCGGGAAGCGGAACTGCCGTGTCAAAATCACTGTTTTGTGGGCCCGGTTGTAGAGCAGGATGGCGGCACCATTGCCTCGGTCATAGCTTTCGCGCGTCTGCCGCTGCCACGTGCCGTCACGGCGCAACAGGTCAAAAACTGTTTTTTTGAGCAGGTACCAGCTATTTGACAGCACGGTCTCCTCGATCACGCGAATGTGGGGGCTCATGGGCAGCGATTGATGTAATTGTTTGAAATAGTCCGGTCATCTTAGAGGCATCACGTCACACTTTGCCCTTAGCTTTAACCTGAGCCAGTTGACACCCCAGGGCAGAGCTTGATAATCTGGACAACAAGGCGGTATCAATCGCAGCGTCACAAAATGCACATCTCAACGGAGGATCCATCCAACATGACCCAATCTGAGGAATCAGGCGCGAAGGCGTTGCTGACTGTCAATCTGGATCATCTGCTCCTGCCTGAGCTGGATTACCTGATGATCGAGATGATTGAGACCGCCCAGGCCCTCTATCCGCGTGAAGGCACGGCCAAGGCGGAACAGCAGAGCCGTACCCGGCTGCAGGAGCTGTTGCTGGAAAAGATGAAGCTGACTGCCCAGTGTGTGCACCGCGCACGCCAGGCACAACAAGAGCTGGAAAGGGCTTCCCAGCGCGGGCTGCTGTCGGACTGGTCCAAGCTATCAGGGTGAAGGGGCGGCCGAATGTGCGGCGGAGTGCCCGCCGGTAGGTGGTTTTGCCGCAAACGCTTCAAAATCAGATGCTGACATGGGGCGGGCAAAATAGTAACCCTGACCATAGTCGCAGCCTGCCACC
>JANOAP010000251.1:0-4313 GCA_031411175.1 Rhodoferax sp.
TGGCCACCCTCGAATGGGTGTCCTGGTTCAACCACCACCGACTGCTGGAGCCGATTGGGTATATTCCACCGGCCGAGGCTGAGGCAAACTACTATCGGCAACTCGCCGAGAACACCGAAACCCCGGTTTCACTTTAACCAAACAGCCTCCACTAAACCCGGGGCGATTCACATCTTGCTCACGTTCACCATCACGTAAACTCAAGCCACAGTTCCCCCGGAGAAAACAATGTTTGGTCTCACCGACTACGGCTCTTTCGTTGCCGCCATCATCATCTTTTTGCTGATCCCCGGCCCAGGCAATCTGGCCTTGATTACGTCCACCAGCAAAGGGGGCATCAAGGGGGGCTTTGGGGCGATTTTTGGGGTGATCGCGGGTGATCAGGTCTTGATGTGGCTGGCCGTGGTCGGTGTGGCTGCCATCTTGACCGGTTATCCGGCCGCGTTCCAAGCCGTGCAGTGGCTGGGGGCGGCCTATCTGGCCTGGCTTGGCTTCAGGATGCTGGTGGCCAAACCGGGTGATGCCCCGGTGCTGGCCATGAAGCCCAGCCACTTTTTCCGGCAAAGCCTGATGATTACACTGCTCAACCCTAAAGCCATTGTTTTCTACATGGCGTTCTTCCCCCTGTTTGTGGACCCGGCCCACCATCAGGGCCTACTCACCTTTGGTGTGATGGCTGTGACGATTGCGGTCCTCACTTTTTTGTATGGCCTCACGGCTGTGCTGCTGACCCATTTTCTGGCCGAACGCATGCGGGCAAACCCCGTCATTTCCAGAGGCTTGGAAAAGATTGCGGGCCTGTTCCTCATCGGCTTTGGCATCAAGCTGGCACTTACCAAATAGCCAAATAGCCAAATAGCCACGTAGTCAAATTAGCAAACCAACGCCATGGCCAAAATATTTTGCATCGCCAACCAAAAAGGCGGTGTCGGCAAGACCACCACCACGGTGAACCTGGCTGCCGGCCTGGCCAAGGTGGGCCAGCGCGTGTTGATGGTCGACCTGGACCCTCAGGGCAATGCCACCATGGGCTCGGGTGTGGACAAGCGCAAGCTGGAGTTCACCATCTATGACGTGCTGCTGGAGTCTGCGTCTGTGGCCGAGGCACGGGTCAAAAGCCCCAAGTTGATCGAGGGTGGTTGCAGTTATGACATTCTCGGGGCCAACCGCGAGCTGGCCGGTGCCGAGGTGGAGCTGGTCAACCTGGAGCGTCGCGAGAAGCGCCTGAAAGCCGCGCTCACAGAAGCCTCCCCCGATTACGACTTCATCCTGATTGACTGCCCGCCCTCGCTTTCCATGCTCACGCTCAACGGCCTGTGCTCGGCCCATGGCGTGATCGTGCCCATGCAGTGCGAATACTTTGCGCTGGAGGGCCTGGCAGATCTGGTCAACAGCATCAAGCAGGTCCACGCCAATCTCAACAAAGAGCTGGCCATCATTGGCTTGCTGCGCGTCATGTTTGACCCCCGCATCACCCTGCAACAGCAGGTCAGCGAGCAGCTCAAAGCGCATTTTGGCGACAAGGTCTTCAACACCATGATTCCGCGCAATGTGCGTCTGGCCGAGGCACCCAGTTACGGCCTGCCCGGCGTGGTGTTTGACCCGGCCTCCAAGGGTGCGCAGGCCTATGTGGCGTTTGCCGAAGAAATGGTGGCGCGCATTGACAAAATGTAGTTTGGCGCTGGTTTGGTAGCTAAATTGACCTCCAGCCCAAGTAGAGCAAGCTTGACCAGCTACTTAATTTATAGCAATTGAAAACCGGCACCGTCCTCATCCTGCCGGGCTGGCAGAACTCCGGCCCCGCCCACTGGCAAAGCCTGTGGGAATCCGGGCATGGTTATGTGCGTGTGGAGCAGCACGACTGGCAGCGCCCCTTGCGCGGCGACTGGATCGCCCGCCTCGAAGACGTGGTGCTGGACCAGAGCGCGCGGGTACCCGGTGAGCCGATCACGCTGGTGGCACACAGCCTGGGGTGCCTACTGGTGGCCGCCTGGGCGGCGATTTCGCGCAACACGCAACGGGTCGCTTGCGCGATGCTGGTGGCACCCGGCGACGTGGAGCGCGAGGCGCTTCGGCCCGTGTTGACGAGCTGGTCGCCGATTGCGCTGGCTCCGCTACCGTTCCCCAGCCTGCTGATGGGCAGCCAGAATGACCCCTATTGCAGCTTTGAGCGGGCCCGCTATTTTGCCGACGCCTGGGGTGCTGACTTCATCGACTATGGTCAGTGTGGGCACATCAACGGTGAATCGGGGCTGGGCGGCTGGTCTGAAGGGCACCAGATGCTGCGGGCGTTGCAGCAGCGCGCGTTGCAGAGTGAAGCGGGTGGCACGGGTGAAGCGGGTGACGACGTTGCCCCCAAGTTTTGAAGCAAGTTTAAAAAAGCAAGAGGACTCAATGGCGACCAAAAAACCAAAAGGCCTGGGCCTGGGGCTGGAGGCTGTGTTCGGCCCCAAGATCGACGAATCAGCCCAGGCCAATCTGGCGGCCAGCCCTGGCTCGCCCGCATCGCTGCTGCTGCAAGACATGGTGCCGGGCCAGTACCAGCCGCGTACCCGCATGGATGAAGGTGCGCTGTACGAGCTGGCGGAGAGCATCAAGGCCCAGGGCATCATGCAGCCGATTCTGGTGCGTCGTCTCATGGCCGGGGCGAATGAGGGCAAGTACGAAATCATCGCGGGCGAGCGGCGCTTTCGGGCAGCCAAGCTGGCGGGCCTGGACAGCGTGCCGGTGCTGGTACGCGATGTGCCTGACGAGTCTGCTGCGGCCATGGCGCTGATCGAGAATATCCAGCGTGAAGACCTTAACCCCCTGGAAGAAGCCCAGGGCCTGCAAAGGTTGGTGAAAGAGTTTGGGCTCACTCACGAGCTGGCGGCGCAAGCCGTTGGGCGCTCCCGCAGCGCGGCCAGCAACCTGCTGCGCCTGCTGAATCTGGCCGAGCCGGTGCAAACCATGCTGATGGCGGGTGACCTGGACATGGGCCACGCCCGCGCGTTGCTGGCACTGGAAAAGGTCGCGCAAATCACCGCTGCAGCCCAGATCGCAGCCCGAAAAATGTCGGTGCGCGAGGCCGAAAGCCTGGTCAAAAAACTCAGCGCCGAGTTCTCGCTGACGTCACCCAAACCCACCAAAGAGAAGTCCCGCGATATCAAACGCGTTGAAGAAGAGCTGTCAGACCTGCTGGCGGCGCAGGTCGAGGTGCGGGTGAAGAAGCGCGTGAAGCGGGCAGGGCGGCTGGAAGAAATGGGCGAGTTGTCCATCCAGTTTGGCTCGTTGGATGAACTCAACGGGCTGATTGACCGTCTGACGCGCGGCGCTACACGCTAGCCAACCCGCCAACCCGCCAACCCGCCAACCCGCCAACGCAGCCTCTGGCATGTTCGCGCGACTTCGCTGGCCCCTGCCTGCCTTGCTGGCCTGGGGGTTGGCCTGGGGCTTGTTTCTGGGCCTGCAGCGTGCCGGGCTGTCGGGCGCGGTTGCCCTGGGTGTGGCTTGCTTGATGGGTGTGGGTTTGAGCCTGTGGGGTGACTCCTGGTGGCGCCGCGGCATCATTGGCCTGGGTTTTCCGCTGTCACTGGCACTATCACTGTCGCTGATGGGTTCGGTGTCGCTGCCCGCCTGGGGCTGGCTGCTTCCGCTGGCCGTGTTGATGCTGATCTACCCGGTGAACGCCTGGCGTGACGCACCGCTGTTTCCCACCCCAGCCCATGCGCTGCGTGAACTTGCCAGCGCCGCGCCGTTGCCTGGTGGCGCGCAAGTGCTGGACGCAGGATGCGGTCTGGGTGACGGTCTGAAGGCCTTGCGTGAAGCCTATCCATCAGCGCAATTGCACGGCATCGAGTGGAGCTGGCCGCTGCGTGCCCTGTGCGCGCTGCGCTGCCCCTGGGCGCGCGTGGGACAGGGCGACATCTGGAAAGAGGATTGGGGACCCTACGCCATGGTGTATTTATTCCAGCGCCCGGAAAGCATGGCCCGCGCTCTGCACAAGGCAGCCGCCGAATTAAAGCCGGGTGCCTGGCTGGTCAGCCTCGAATTTGAAGCTATGGACGCTGTCGCAACGGCACGCATCACGGCACCCGATGGTCGCCCGGTCTGGCTCTACCAGATGCCGGTTCAGGTGAGCACAAGCGCAAAAGATGCCTGAAAGCGTCAAAACCTGTACTTTTTCAGGCTATTCCTTGCCAGCTGGAATGTAAAGAAGTGTCTAAAGCGTAGTATGTCACCAGAGGTAACCATGATGATTGCAAGACGACATATTCCCGTCGTGGCAATACTTGCCCTGACATTGCTCAGCCGCGCCGGTTTGGCGCTTGCGC
>JANOAP010000252.1:0-12213 GCA_031411175.1 Rhodoferax sp.
CGTCAGGTTCTCGAACATGACTTTGTGTTTGTTGCTCTCGGGCGAGTCGCCGTTGACGGCGTCAAGCTTGTCCAGCGCGAAGTAACGCTCGCCGTCTTTGGGCGTGCGCACTTCGCCTTCGATCATGTCACCGGTGTGCAGGTTGAAGCGGCGCACCTGGCTGGGGCTGATGTAGATGTCGTCGGTGCTGGCGGTGTAGCTGGTGTCCGGGCTGCGCAAAAAGCCAAAGCCATCGGGCAGGATTTCCAGCACACCATCGGCAATGATTTGCTCGCCGGTACGGGCGCGTTTTTTGATGATCGCAAACATCAGCTCCTGCTTGCGCATGCGGCCCGTGTTTTCAATTTCAAGCTCTTCGGCCTGCTTGAGGACTTCCGACACGTGCAGTGCCTTGAGTTCGTTTAAGTGCATGGAGGTAACCCTTTGTGGGTGTTGGCTAATGCGAATCGGGGGGTGTTGGGGTCGGGCTGGTTGGTTGCCACAACCTCGGTTTTCCAAACCGGGAAATCGAACTGGCTCAGGGTGAGTGCCAGCGACTGCTATGGATTATGACAGGAAAAACCGCAGCCCCGAAACGGTGTCAGGGCCGCGAGAGAAATCAGGCTTTCAACTGAGTCGCCGGTTGCGTCAGGTGTTGATCGATGAACGCAGTCATCTGGGCTTTGCTCATGGCGCCGACCTTGGTGGCGGCCAGTTGACCGTCCTTGAACAGCATCAGTGTGGGGATGCCGCGAATGCCAAACTTGGCCGGGATGTCGCGGTTCTCATCCACGTTCATCTTGGTGACCTGCAGTTTGCCGGCGTAGGCGGTGGAGACTTCGTCCAGGATGGGGGCAATCATCTTGCAGGGGCCGCACCATTCGGCCCAGTAGTCCACCAGCACCGGTTGGGTGCTTTTGAGCACGTCGGCTTCGAAAGATGCGTCCGAGACATGTTTGATAAGTTCGCTGGCCATGGTGTGTTCCTTGGTGGGGTGATGGGTACAGGTAAAGTGGGGAAATTGTGACAGAAACCAATACCCCGCATGAAGACGCTGACCTCCACGTTGGTCGCTGTGCGTGCAGCGCTGCCTCTCAAAGAGGCGCATTTTTCCTCCAAAAGCTATGAATGACATAGCAAAAAACCATCATGCTTTGGTGGCCTGGGCCGCCTTGATGACGCGAATCCGCGACGAGATGAGGCTCAGGCAGGTTCATGCGTCGGATGTCGTGGTGCTGGTGCCGTTTGCACAGCTGATGCTGGAGGCCCGAAGTGCCTGGGCGCAAGGTAGCGGCAGCGCGCAGTTCGTGCCACGGTTTGAAACAACGCAGAACTGGAGCGGCAGCCTGGGTGGTTATGAGGCCACAGCCGACGACATTCACCACGACGCGGCGCGTGACGTGCTCACGGCGGCTTCGTTGCTGGAGCGTGCTGGCCTGGGCGCGCATCAGCTCATGCTGGCGCCACGGGTGATGGAAGCCGCGTGGAGTCTGGCCCCGGTTGCTGCGGCTGAGCCACCGGACGAGCGCGCTGCCTGGGGTGCGCGGCTTGGCAGCAGCATTGGCTTGGGGATGGACACCCCGGTGCTGGCGCTGGAGGCGGCCGTGGCCCGCATCGCACTGGCGTGGGCGGCCAGCGCCAGTTACGCGTCTGATCGTTTGTTTGATGCACGGCCCGGTTTGCTGGTGGTGCTGGAGGGTTTTCAGACAGAGCCGCTGGCCCGTGCGTTGCAGCATCGCCTGGGTGAACGGGCCTTTGCCCTGGCCCTTGCGTCTTTTAATTCACCGGGCCAGTCGCAAACGGGTAACAACACCGGCCTTCCACAGAGTCGCCCCGGCCTTGCAATCCACGGGATGGGTGATGCAGAAGACGAGGCGCAGGCTGCTGCGGCCTGCGTGCTGACCCACCTCGCAGAGGGCCGCGGCCCGGTTGGGCTGGTGGCGGTAGACCGGCTGCTGACCCGCCGCGTGCGCGCCATGCTGGATGGCCGGGGCCTGGCGGTGCGTGACGAGACCGGCTGGAAACTGTCCACCACCCGCGCCGCAGCCACGCTGATGAGCCTCCTGCGCGCCAGTGCCTGGGACGCCTCCACCGATGAGGTGCTGGACTGGCTCAAAAACGCCCCTGCTTTCAATGCCCAAAGTGTCACCCGGCTGGAAGTGGCATTGCGCCGCGCTGGCATTCGCGACTGGCGCAAGGTTGCGGCCGCCGCTGAACCGGTGCAACTGGGTCACCTGGTGCAGCAGGTGAACACCGTGCGCGAGAGTCTGCGCCAAGCCAGGTCGCTGTCCGGTTGGTTGCGCGACCTGCGCCTGGCACTGCAAAGCGCGGGGCAATGGCCTGCGCTGTTGCTGGACAACGCGGGCCAGAGTGTCATCCGGGTGCTGCGTCTGCTGGACGGCGATGGCCCAGGCACGCAAGGCGAATTTGCCGATTTCACGGGCCACCAGACCGCGGCTGGTTTTGTCGCCTGGGTCAACCAGACGCTGGAGGCTGAAAGCTACCGGCCCACCCATCCGGATCGCGCACAGGTGATTATTCTGCCGATGAGCCAGCTACTGGGCCGGGCGCTTCCTGCGGTCGTGCTGCCTGGCTGCGATGAGGTGCGCCTGCCGGTATCCCCGGAGCCCTCCGGCCCCTGGACGCCAGCGCAGCGCGAATTGCTGGGCCTGCCCTCGCGAGACGAGTTGACCCGCGCCATGCGCCAGTCGTGGCAAGACGCCCTGCAGTCGCCCTTTATCGACCTTTTGTGGCGCCAGAGCGAAGGGGGCGAGCGCCTGATGCCCAGCGGTTTTGTGCAGGAGCTCACGCTACGTTCTGGGGCCGCCACGCCGCCGGATCCACGCACTGACCGCGAACTGACTGCACAAGCCTGCACCCTGCCCGCACCACGCGGCGACGCCTTGCCTTTGACCCGCCTGTCCGCCAGCGCTTACGAAGACCTGCGCCGCTGCCCGTATCGCTTTTTTGCACTGCGCCAGTTGCGGCTGCAAGAGGCTGAGGAGCTTGATGGCGAGCTGGGCAAGCGCGACTTTGGCAATTGGCTCCACACCCTGCTCAAGCACTTTCACGACGCACTGAAAGCGGCACCCACCCCGGCGCTGCCGGAGCGCCTGGTGATGATCGACGCAGCGGCAGAGCAAGCCACCACCGAGCTTGCACTGTCTGACAGCGAATTCCTGCCCTTTGCAGCGGCTTGGCCCCGCGTTCGGGCCGGGTACCTGGAGTGGCTCGGCGACCATGAAGCCAAGGGCATGGCGTTCGAGCAGGGCGAGGTCTGGAAGGAAATGCCGCTGGGCCCGGTGACGCTGATTGGCAAGCTCGACCGCATTGACGGCATTGCCCACCCAGGCACCACCGGTGCGATGGTGATCGACTACAAGACTGAGGGCAGCGGCGTCACGCGCGAGCGCATCAAGGACCCGACTGAAGACACCCAGCTCGCGTTTTACGCCGCCTTGCTTCACGACGACACCTTGGCAGCCGCCTACGTGAACCTTGGTGAGCGGGAAGCCACCAAAACCTGGGAGCAGACCGACATCGTTGCGCTGCGTGACCAGTTGATCGACAGCATCCTGGATGACATGACACGCATAGGCCAAGGCGCACCGCTGCCTGCGCTGGGTGAGGGCAAAGCCTGCGAATTCTGTGCAGCGCGCGGCCTGTGTCGCAAGGATTTCTGGAGCCCGGCATGACCGCCGCCTACCAGCACAACAGCCAGACCGTCAGCGCCGAAGCTTTTTACGCGGTGGCTTGCGACCCGCGGCGCAACGTGGCGGTGGAGGCCTGCGCGGGCGCGGGCAAGACCTGGATGCTGGTGTCGCGCATTTTGCGGGCCTTGCTGGATGGTGCCGCGCCGCATGAAATCCTGGCCATCACCTTCACCAAGCGCGCTGCCAGCGAGATGAGCGAACGGCTGTACCAATGGCTGGCCGAGTTTTCCCACGCGGATGCCGATACCCTGGCCCATGAGCTGATGCTGCGTGGCGTTGTGGGTAAAAATGGCCTCCAGCCCTTGTCAGATAAGCTTGAGGCGCTATCAAATCTGTATCAAACCGTGCTGGCCACCGGGCGTAAGGTGCAGATTCGCACCTTCCACGGCTGGTTTGCGGCGCTGCTGCGCGGTGCGCCCCTGGCGGTGTTGCAGCAACTGGGCTTGCCCGTCAATTACGAGCTGCTGGAAGACGACTCAAAAGCCACCGCCCTGGTGTGGCGGCGCTTCTATGCGGGCTTGCTGGCCAATCCGGATCGCAAGGCCGACTTTGAGGCACTGGTGTTTGCACATGGCCGCTTCCAGACCGACAAAGCCCTGCAGGCGGCGCTGGACAAGCGGGTTGAATTTGCGCTGGCCGACGCCCACGGCGTGGTGGATGGGTCGGTACTGCCTTTTTGTGATCAGTTCCCCGAGTTTGCGGGCCTGGACACCCCCGAAGAATTCCTGACTGGCATCCCGGCGCACCTGCAGCTCCTGGGTGCCGCAGCCAAAGCCCTGGGCGGGGCCAGCGCGCCCACGTTTTCTGCCAAGGGCGTGGAGCTGGAAACCGCATTGACCGAAGGCAACCTGGCCGCCGCCTTTGCCGCGCTGCTCACCGAAAAAGGCACGCCGCGCAAGTTTGGCGAGAAGATCGCAGGCATCGCGACCATTCGCCAGGCGCAAGAGCTGGTGCTCAAGGTGGTGGAAGCACGCCACCAGTGCGATGCCTGGGCTTATCAGCAGCGCATGGCGCGGCTGACCCGCGTGCTCATCGCTGATTTTGCAGAGGTCAAGCGCGAGCAGGGCTGGGTGGACATGAACGACGTGGAGCGCGCGGCCCTGGTACTGCTGGGCGACCCGGTGCTGTCGGGCTGGGTGCAGCAGCGGCTGGACGCCCGCATCCGCCATCTGCTGATCGACGAGTTTCAGGACACCAACCCGTTGCAGTGGCAGGCGCTGCTGTCGTGGCTGGGCAGCTATGCGGGCAGCGGCGCTGGCTCGGCACCCAGCGTGTTCATTGTGGGCGACCCCAAGCAAAGCATTTACCGCTTTCGCCGTGCCGAGCCGCAGGTGTTCAAGGCCGCGCTGGCCTTTGTGCATGAGGCATTGGGGGGCGATGTGCTCAGCTGCGACCACACGCGCCGCAACGCCAGCCGCATCATCGCCACGGTGAACACCACCATGCAGGCTGCGATAGAGGGCGATGGCTACCTGGGCTTCAGGGCGCACACCACCGGCTCTGATGCCGTGGGGCAGGTCTTGCGGCTGCCCCCCATACCGCGTGACAGCGCCAGTACGGCACATGACGACAACGGCGGCGCGCTGCCCGGATGGCGCGACAGCCTGACCGTGCCGCGCGAGGTGCCTGAGGAAACCCTGCGCACGCTGGAGGCCCGCCAGGCCGCCCGGTGGATCGCGCTGCAGATGTCGCAGGGCCTCAAACCGCAGGACGTGATGGTGCTGTCACGCAAGCGGGCGGGCCTGGGGCCTTTGCAGGACGAGTTGCGCACGCTGGGCATTGCCGCGCGCATCGGCGAAAAGACTGAGCTGATCGACTGCTGCGAAGTGCAGGACATCGTGGCGCTGCTGGATGTGCTGGTGTCGCCGCAGCATGACCTGTCGCTGGCGCGCGTGCTCAAGTCGCCGCTGTTCAGTTTGCCGGATGAGGCTTTGGTGCAACTCGCCGCATTGAAGGCTGGCGGACCTTTGTCGTGGTTTGACTTGCTACAAAAAAAAGAGCTGCTTGAACCCACCTTGCAAGGGCTAGAAGCCATTTTGATGCGTTGGAAGGGCTGGGTTGACCAGTTGCCACCGCACGATGCCCTGCAGGCCATCTACATCGATGGCGACGTGCTAGCCCGGTTTGCGCAGGCCGCGCCCGCCGTGCAGCGCGATGCGGTGCTGGCCAATCTGCGGGCGCTGCTGGGGGTGTCGTTGCAACTGGGGGGCGGGCGTTTTGCCACGCCCTACACCTTCGTGCGCGCCCTCAAGGCCGGTGGCGTGCAGGCACCGGCCGCGGTGCTGGATGATGCCGTGCGCTTGCTGACCATCCACGGTGCCAAGGGCCTTGAAGCGCAGGCTGTGCTGCTGCTCGACACCGACACATCGCCCCGCAGCAGCGACACCATGAGCGTGCTGGTGGACTGGCCCGGCGACGCGACCGTGCCCGTCAAATTCATCTTTCTGACCAGCGAAGGTCGGCCACCGGCCTGTGCTGCTGCCACGCTGCAAACGGAAGTCACCGAGCGCCAACGTGAAGAACTCAACGCGCTGTACGTGGCTATCACCCGGGCCAAACACACGCTGGCGATCTCCAGCATCGAGCCAGCCAAGCCGCCAGAGCGAAGCTGGTGGGCGCGGCTGTCGCCACTGGCCGACGCGGTGCCGTGGCCTGCCGCCGATGCTGACCACGAGGCGGGTGAAGACGGCGCGGCGCGGAGCACGCCAGACCATTTTTTCCTGAAAGACTTGCCGCTAGCCCCCGTGGATATTGCTTTACCAGCTATAAAAAGTGAAGCAAAGCCACAGACCAGCGAAGACACGGACAGTTCCCGCGTCGGCCAGGCCATGCATCGTCTGCTGCAATGGGGTGATGCAAGCGCAGCGAATGCGGTGGCCGCAGCACGCGAATTCAAATTGACGCCAGATCAGGGCGAGGCGGCTGCTGACATGGCGCGGCGCATTCTGACCGGCGAGGGTGCCTGGGCCTGGGACCGCGCCGTGGTGGGCTGGCAGGGCGATGAGGTCGAACTGATCCTCAATGGCAGCACGCTGCGGCTGGACCGGTTGGTGCAGCGCAGCGATACGGGGGAATGGTGGGTACTCGATCACAAGTCGCCCCATGCACCGCAGGACAACCCCGGTCTGGTGGAGCAACTGCGCAACTACCGCGACGCGGTGCGTGCCATCTACCCTGGCCAGGTGGTGCGGGCTGCATTTCTCACCGGGCAGGGGCGGCTGGTGGAGCCATTTTGACGACGCGTACCCAATCTATGTCCCAATCCATGTCCCAACCCATGAAAGACAAGATGAAATTAGTCAATGCCAAAGTCGCCGTTGTGGGGGGTGGCCCCGCCGGTTTGATGGCGGCTGATGTGCTGTCTGCCCACGGCATTGCTGTGGATTTGTATGACGCCATGCCCTCGGTGGGCCGCAAATTTTTGCTGGCGGGCAAGGGCGGTCTTAACCTCACACATTCCGAGCCTGCCGAAATCTTTGCCTCCCGCTTCGGGGCGCGCCGTGCCGTTGTCGAGCCCTGGCTGCAAGACTTTGGCGCAGCGCAGGTGTGTGAATGGGCGCAGTCGCTGGGCGTGGAGACCTTTGTGGGCACGTCAGGGCGCGTCTTTCCCAAAGACATGAAAGCAGCGCCCCTGCTGCGGGCCTGGTTGCACCGCATGCGCCATGGCGAGACTGGCGGGCGCGCGGGCGTGACGTTTCATATGCGCCACCGCTGGTCAGGCTGGAGCGGGGAGGGTTTGGGTTTGCAGTTCGACACGCCATCCGGCCAAGTCCAGATCAATGCCGATGCCGTGGTGCTGGCACTGGGCGGCGCAAGCTGGTCGCGTCTGGGTTCGGACGGGGCGTGGGCGCCTCGTCTGGTCGAGCGGGGCGTGACGGTCGCTCCCTTGAAAGCCGCCAATTGCGGCTTCGATGTGGCACCTGCCTGGAGCGAGCATTTCCGCACGCGATTTGCGGGGCAGCCTTTCAAGTCGGTGGCGATTCGCGTTGCAGACATGCAAGGCCACACCGTGTTTGCACGCAAGGGCGAATTCGTGGCCACGGCGACGGGTGTGGAAGGCAGCCTTGTCTATGCCGCATCCGGCTTGCTGCGCGACATGATCGCTTCAAACGGCTCGGCGCGGTTTGAGTTGGACCTGCTGCCGGACGTGCCCGCCGCCAAGGTGCTTGCCGACGTGGCGCATCCGCGCGGGTCGCGTTCGCTGACAAGCCATCTCAAAAGCCGGCTCGGGTTGGAGGGTATCAAGGCAGCGCTATTGCATGAACTGCTGAGCCGCGACGACCTGGCCCAGCCTGCGCGGCTTGCCGCTGCCATCAAGGCCATGCCGGTCACGCTGGGTGCGGCACGGCCGATGGATGAAGCCATCAGCAGTGCGGGCGGCGTCGCGTTTGCCGGCCTGGATGACGGGCTGGGGCTCAAAGGCCTGCCGGGTGTATTCTGCGCCGGTGAAATGCTGGATTGGGAGGCCCCCACCGGTGGCTATCTGCTCACAGCCAGTCTGGCCAGCGGGCAACGCGCTGCGAAGGGCGTGATAGCGTCATTCATGCATTCTGCAACGTAAGGGGCAACTCCCGGGCTTGAGGCTTTAACACAGCCCTTAAAATGCGGCTCACCCGGACAAAGATTCGGGTTTACTCACAGGACGTCGAATGGACCGCAACACCACAATTCCCTCAATCCTGAGCGCTATGGACGAGCCTGCGGACAACCGCAAATCGACTGGCGACGGAACTATCCTGAAACTGGTTTTCTGGGGCGCGATTGGCGTGACACTGGTGATGTTGGCGCGGTACTTCTTGCGCTGATTCCATCACAAACTGAACACTGCCCGACACCACACAAGGTGGAATGGACAGTTGAATAGGGTTGACGAGCCTGACCCCGGCACTGACTCCACAGTTAGGGCTGCTTGGTTCCCCACCTGACCCGGTTGGCCGCTTTACCATGCGGGAAGGCCCGTCAGCCCGTATTGTAGACGGTAGGCGACCGCGCTGCGTCGGCTGATAAGCTATCCGTTTTGAATCAGCGCATCTGACATGACTACCGACAGGGACGCAAATCCAGACGTAAGGCCGGACGCGGACCCGCCTGCCCAGGCGGTGAACAGGTTTACGCATGCGTTCAGGGCCTTGCTGCCGGCACCCGTGGCCGTGAACGCGCGGGAGCGATGGCGAACGGTGGGCGGGGCCTTGGTGGGCTTGTTGTTCACGGCCATCGTTATTCGCCTGCTGGCGGGTGCCGGGCCTTATCACGCGGGCCTGATTGCACCCCTGGGTGCCAGTGCGGTGCTGGTGTTTGCCCTGCCAGCCAGCCCCATGGCGCAACCCTGGGCCGTGGTGGGTGGCAATTTCATTTCGGCTCTGGTGGGCGTGGCCTGTGCCCGCCTGCTGGACGACCCGCTGATTGCCGCACCGCTGGCGGCGGCCCTGGCCATTGCCGCGATGTTTGCGTTGCGCTGCCTGCATCCGCCAGGCGGTGCCGTGGCCCTGACCGCCGTGCTGGGCCATGCCACTGCATTCCAGTTTGCCCTGTTCCCGGCCTTGACCGGCTCCCTGCTTTTGGTGCTGGCGGGTGTGGCCTACAACACCGCTACAGGGCGGCGCTATCCCCATGTGCAAACTGCTGCGGGCAGCGTCGTCACAGACAGCGCGCGGCGCTTCAGCTCGGCCGATTTCGACACGGTGCTAGCCGACTACAACCAGGTGCTGAATGTGAGCCGTGATGACCTGGAGAACCTGCTCCAGCAGGCCGAAGCCGTGGCCTACCGGCGCCGCCTGGGCGAAATCCGCTGCGCTGACATCATGTCGCGTGAGCTGGTGATGGTGCAGTTTGGCTCGTCGCTGGAAGAAGCTTGGGCCTTGATGCGCCAGCACCGCATCAAGGCGCTGCCCGTGGTGGACCGGGTGCGGCGCATTGTGGGCATCGTCACCATGGCCGATTTTTTGCGCCACGCCAACATGGACGTGCACGCCGGGCTGGGCCAGCGCTTGCGGGAATTTTTGCGTGCCACCGGCCGCAGCCAGTCTGACAAGCCCGAAACCGTGGGCCAGATCATGAGCCGCATGGTGCGGGTCGCCAGTGCAGACCGCCATGTGGTCGATCTGGTGCCGCTGTTCAGCGAGCATGGACACCACCACATTCCCATCGTGGACAAGGAGAACCGGCTGGTTGGCATCATCACCCAGTCTGACGTGGTGCGCACCCTGTTTCATGCGGTGGAGCCCGCCAGCGCTTGAATGGCGCGTGACTGGCGCGTGGCCGGTGGCATGGCTCAGGGGCTGGCGCTGACCCCTTTAGAATCAACCCATGTCTTATGTCGTGCTCGCCCGCAAGTACCGCCCCCGCAATTTCGCTGAAATGGTGGGGCAGGAGCACGTGGTGCGGGCCATGTCCAACGCGCTGGATTCGCAGCGCCTGCACCATGCTTACCTGTTCACGGGCACCCGTGGCGTGGGCAAGACCACCGTCTCGCGCATTCTTGCCAAGTCGCTGAACTGCCAGGGCGCGGACGGCAATGGTGGCATCACGTCCACACCCTGCGGCGTGTGCCAGGCCTGTACCGACATTGATGTCGGCCGGTTTGTGGACTACACGGAGCTGGACGCGGCGTCCAACCGGGGCGTGGACGAGG
Organism: Rhodoferax sp.; assembly: GCA_031411175.1. GTDB lineage: Bacteria > Pseudomonadota > Gammaproteobacteria > Burkholderiales > Burkholderiaceae_C > JANYCG01. The sequence goes on from JANOAP010000252.1 coordinate 10,324, forward strand.
TGCAGTCGCTGCTGGAGCAGGCGGTTTACAAGCCGGTGCAGGGGCGCTTCAAGGTGTTCATGATCGACGAAGTGCACATGCTCACCAACACGGCTTTCAATGCCATGCTCAAGACGCTGGAAGAGCCGCCCGAGTATTTGAAGTTTGTGCTGGCCACCACCGACCCGCAAAAGGTGCCGGTCACGGTGCTGTCGCGCTGCCTGCAGTTCAACCTGCGGCCCATGGCCCCTGAAACCATCCGCGAGCACCTGGTGCATGTGCTGGGCATGGAGGGCGTGCCCGCCGAAACCCAGGCGTTGCGGCTGCTGTCGCGTGCTGCACGGGGTTCGATGCGCGATGCGCTGTCGCTGACCGACCAGGCCATCGCCTACGGCAACGGGCAATTGCAGGAGGCCACTGTGCGCCAGATGCTGGGCAGCGTGGACCGCAGCTATGTGTTTCGCCTGGTCGAGGCACTGGCCCAAGGCGATGGCAAGACCGTGGTGGAGACTTCCGAGGCCCTGCGCCTGAATGGCCTGAGTGCTGCGTCCACCCTGGAAGAAATGAGTTCGCTGCTGCAGCGCATGGCCGTCTTGCAGGCGGTGCCGGGCCAGGACGATGATTCCGACCCGGACGCCGCTGACATTGCGCGCCTGGCCATGCTGATGCCGGCCGACGAAACCCAGCTGCTCTACAGCCTGTGCCTGCATGGGCGCGGCGAGCTGGGCCTGGCACCTGATGAATACGCGGCGCTGACGATGGTGCTGCTGCGCCTGCTGGCGTTCAAGCCGGCCGGTGCATCTGGCGGTGTATCTGCAAGTACATCAGCGGCTGAAAAAAAAACTCTGAATCGCGCTGAAGCGGCGGCGGTAGCGCCTGTCACTCAGGCTGCGGCGGTTCCGGTTGCACCGCCGCAGGTAGCAATAGCGCCGCCCAAGGTAGTCCAGCCGGTGGTGGCTGTACCTGTTGCGCCCGTCACACCTGTCACGCCTGTCGCCGCGTTGGCCGCCGTTGTGGCACCCCCGGCCGCGCCCAGGCCACTCCCCGGCAAGCTGCTTCACGTGATAGAACAGCCTGCTGGCGGGCATTTCGTCTCTGATTCAGAAGAAAACAAGGCTGTAGCCCCTGTAGACAGGGCTTGGGACGCTACTAAAGGCGTAGCAGTCCCCATACGCGTGCAGGCTGATTCACGCACCGAGAGCCTGGCGGGGCAATCGTCGGCCGCCGTTCTGGTGCCCACCGAAGAGGGCGACTTCTGGCATCCCACGGTACAACAACTGGTTGCCACTGACGCCGTGACGGCCCTGGTGCGCGAGCTGGCGTTGCAGTCGCAACTGGTGGCACGTGATACCGACCAGTGGATTTTGCGGGTGGAGCGCGAGTCGCTGAACCAGTCCGGCAGCCGCGACCGCCTTCAGGCCGCACTGGCGGCGGCTGGCCACAGCGTGAAGCTGGTGGTGGAAGTGGGCCGTGTGACAGACAGCCCGGCTCGCCGCAATGCCGCTGAGGCGCAGGAGCGCCAGCTCGCTGCCGAGAAGATCATTTTTGAAGACCCCTTTGTGCAAAGCATGATGCGTGACTTTGGGGCGAAAATCGTGCCTGGCAGCATCAAGCCCCTGTGAGCCCGGCACAGTGCCAATCTATTCAAAGCAAACCAAGTTAAACAACCCAAGGAAACCCCATGTTCAACAAAGGACAACTCGCCGGCCTGATGAAGCAGGCGCAGGCCATGCAGGACAACATGAAGAAGGCTCAGGACGAGCTGGGCAACATTGAAGTCACCGGTGAATCCGGTGCAGGTCTGGTCAAGGTGACCATGACCTGCAAACACGATGTGCGCCGCGTGACCATTGACCCCAGCCTGCTGGCGGATGACAAGGACATGCTGGAAGACCTGGTGGCCGCCGCCTT
>JANOAP010000253.1:0-5444 GCA_031411175.1 Rhodoferax sp.
GCGACGTTCACACCAGCATCCTTGATGGCGGTGCGGCAAGGGGCAATGGTGCGCTCGATCAGCTCTTCAACCAGGCTTTCGAGCTTGGCGCGGGTGAGCTTGATGTTCAGGTGCTTGGGGCCAGACGCATCAGCGGTGACATAGGGCAGATTGATGTCGGTCTGCGCACTGCTGGACAGCTCGATCTTGGCTTTTTCAGCGGCTTCTTTCAGGCGCTGCAACGCGAGCACGTCTTTGCCCAGGTCCACGCCCTGGTCCTTCTTGAACTCGGCAATGATGAAGTCGATGACGCGCTGGTCAAAGTCTTCGCCGCCCAGGAAGGTGTCGCCGTTGGTGGACAGCACTTCAAACTGCTTTTCGCCGTCGACGTCGGCAATTTCGATGATGGACACGTCAAACGTGCCGCCACCCAGGTCATACACCGCGATTTTGCGGTCGCCTTTTTCGTTTTTGTCCAGGCCGAAGGCCAGGGCCGCTGCGGTGGGCTCGTTGATGATGCGCTTGACATCCAGTCCGGCAATGCGGCCGGCGTCTTTGGTGGCCTGGCGCTGGGCGTCGTTGAAGTAGGCGGGGACGGTGATGACGGCGTCGGTGACGGCTTCACCGAGGTAGTCTTCGGCCGTCTTCTTCATCTTGCGCAGCACGTCGGCGCTGACCTGCTGAGGTGCCATGCGCTCGCCGCGCACTTCGACCCAGGCGTCGCCATTGTCAGCTGCGGCAATCTTGTAGGGCATGAGATCGATGTCCTTCTGGACTTCCTTCTCGGCGAACTTGCGGCCAATCAGGCGCTTGACGGCATACAGCGTGTTGCGCGGGTTGGTTACAGCCTGGCGTTTGGCCGATGCACCCACCAGCACTTCGCCACCTTCCTGGTAGGCGATGATGGAAGGCGTGGTGCGCGCACCCTCAGAGTTTTCGATCACCTTGGGCGTGTTGCCTTCCATGATGGCCACGCAGCTGTTGGTGGTGCCAAGGTCAATGCCAATAATTCTTCCCATGATTTTCTCCAAAGATTAGATGTTGTTAACTTGTGGATAACCTGAAACTTTTCAAGCCATCAATGCGCGGGTTTCTGGATTATTTCGGTGCGGACACGGTGACCAGGGCAGGGCGCAGCACGCGCTCGGCAATGGAGTAGCCCTTTTGCAGCACGGTGACCACGGTGTTGGCTTCCAGTTCGGACGGCACCACGCTGATGGCCTGGTGCTGGTGCGGGTCGAATTTGGTGCCCGCAGCGGGGTTGATGGCGATCACCTTATTGCGCTCCAGCGCTTGGTTCAGCTGTCGCAGCGTGGCCTGGGCCCCTTCGCGAATCTGCTCGTTGGTGGCGTCCTTGATGATCAGGCCGGCTTCCAGGCTGTCAGCCACGGGCAGCAGGCTTTCGGCAAAGCTTTCCACCGCAAATTTGCGGGCTTTTGAAATCTCGTCTTCGGCGCGGCGGCGGGCATTCTCGGCCTCGGCCTTGGCGCGCAGGTACTGGTCGGCCAGCTCGGCGCTCTTGGCTTGCAGCGCGGCCAGCTCGTTCTGGGCCAGATGCACGACATCGGCTTCATGGGCGGCCTGGGCCGCGACCATTTCTTCGGTGCTTTGGTAGGCGGCGGCGCCAGTAGCGGCTTGGCCTGGGTTGGATTGGTTTTGGGTGGTATCAGACATGTGGAACAGCTAATTTCAATAACTACGTGCCCCAAGTGAGGACAAGCCGTAACAATTCAAGGGGTATTGGCGGGCAGTTTTACGGTAATGCAAATCCACCCGGCTGACACGGCACATTGCCGGGTGCTCGTTGCATCCGCGCCCGGGCAGGCGCTATGACCGAAGTACCTGCTTCGTCATCGCCACGCTAGGCGCGCGATGGCGACGACATCAAAAAATTAACCCGAAACGCCCAGCAGCTCAACGTCAAACTTCAGCGTCGCGTTGGGGGGGATCACGCCGCCCGCACCACGCGCGCCGTAGCCCAGGCCTGCGGGAATGATCAGGGTGCGTGCGCCGCCAATCTTCATGCCAGCCACACCCTCGTCCCAGCCTTTGATGACCATGCCGGCACCCAGCGAGAACACAAATGGGTCGCCCCGGTCTTTGCTGGAGTCAAACTTGGCACCCTGGGTGTCGTTGTTGTAAAGCCAGCCGGTGTAGTGCACAGTAACGCTGTTGCCCTTGGTGGCCTCGGCACCCGAGCCGACAACGGTGTCTTCATACTGCAGGCCGGAAGCGGTGGTGGTCATGTGAAATCCTAAAGAGTGCTATAAAATAAGTAGCTGACTGAGCCCGATCTGTGTGGGCTAGAGCCACTTTAGACAGGTAATTCAGAGCCAAACCGTAGATTTGGGCAGCCAGCCGGTAAAGCGGCAAATTATGCCAGCAGGCCGCGCCGCGCCAGATCGCGCATCAGGGCGGTGATGCCGTACGTCCACGGGGCCACCTGGTCGCTGGTGTTCACGCGGTTCACCAGGGTGCCCAGGCCGGGCGTGGAAATGCTGACGATGTCGCCGACCCGGTGCGTGAAGCCCTGGCCCGGTTTGATGCTGGCCTGGCCCGGCAGGGCGCGGTCCAGGGTGGGCGCAAACATGGTGCCCAGAAACAGCACAAAACCATCGGGGTACTGGTGGTTGGCACCGATCGCCTGGCCCACCAGATCCAGCGGGTCGCGGCTGATTTTGGAGAGCGAGCTGCCGCCGGTCATCACAAAGCCCTCGGGGCCTTCAACCGTGATGGCCAGGTCGCAGCGGCGCACATCGTCGATGGTGAAGTGCGCATCAAACAGGCGGATGAAAGGCCCGATGGCGCACGACGCGTTATTGTCTTTGGCCTTGCCCAGCAGCAAGGCGCTGCGGCCCTCAAAGTCACGCAGGTTGACGTCGTTGCCTAGCGTGGCACCTTGCACGTTGCCAGCGCTGTTGACCACCAGCACGATCTCGGGCTCGGGGTTGTTCCAGGTGCTGGCCGGGTGGATGCCGACATCGGCACCCATGCCCACGGCGCTCATGGGCTGTGACTTGGTGAAGACCTCGGCGTCTGGCCCGATGCCGACCTCCAGGTACTGCGACCACATGCCCTTTTTAATCAGCACGTCTTTGAGGCGCATGGCCTCGGGTGAGCCGGGCTTGATGGAGCCGAGGTTGTCACCAATCACCGCGACCACGGCCGCGCGTGAGCTCTCGGCCAGGCTGGCGTCGCCCCCGGCCTGCTCTTCAATCACGCGCTCCAGCATGCTGGCCACAAAGGTCACGCCGGCCGCCTTGATGGCCTGCAGGTCGCACGGTGCCATGAACCAGGGCAGGGCGGGGTTGCGGGTGGCGTCTGCGCAATTGGCCAGCACGGCGGCAGGATCTGCAATGCGCGGGCCTGCACTGGCGCGCACCCGGTCAGCGGCGTCGGCCAGCTCCAGCAACTGGCTGCAGGTGGGCGCTACTTTGGAGATGTCATACACGCCTTCCGCCGTCACGCGAACCAGGGTGGCACCCGAGCCGGGCAGCCAGACGCGGCCGATGAGAACGGCCTGGGCGTGGTCTTGCGGCAACGCGGAATTTACCTGCAAATGGGTTTGAAGTGATGGGGGCATGGGCGTAAAAAAAGGACAGGATTCCTGTCCTTGAGTGTGGATTGATGGATGCTTGCGTGGCGACTACTTGGCGGTCACTTGACGATCTTCTTGGCTTGGGCGGCAGCCCACTTGGCCGAGAAGGCCTGCAGCTCGCCCAGGCGTTTGAGCAGGTCGGAGCCCAGAGGCGTGACGATGTAGCCGTCTGAACCGTGGGTGAGCAGGCCTGCTTCACGCAGCTCCTTGATGCGCGTGTTCAGCGTGTTGGGTGTGATGCCGCCCACGCTGTCTTGCAGCAACCGGAAGGTTTGGGGATGGCCGTCTTTCAGGGCCCACATCACGCGAATGGCGTAGCGCGACTCCAGCAGACTGAGCAGTTGACCTATGGCGGCGTTTTCTTTGGAACTCATTAAGAGGCTCTCCTCATGGCGTTGTTAGGGTACGGGGGGTTTCCCGACGTTTCAGGAAACTATAGCGCAGTTTTTGTGCTGCTACAAGTTTCATAGCTGCATTTCATCACTGCATAAGCCCAAAATCAACAATATTTTCAGGAAATAAACCACGAAATGTGCGGTGAACAGGGCAAAACCCCAGTTCAAAGGTAAATTTTCTGTAGCAGACGCATCAGCGTTTTGCTTTCGGTCGCTGTCAGTTTTGCAATCGCCTGGGCTTCGAGCGCGGTGGCAGTTTGTTTGCCATCCCGCACCAGTTTGCGGCCTTTGACGCTCAGGTGCAGGCCTACCGCCCGGCCATCGGTGGGGTGAGGGCGGCGCAGTATCAATTCGCGGCCTTCCAGCTGGTTGATCATGCCCACCAGATTCGGAGGCAGCAGGCCCAGCGTGGCGCACAGTTGCCGCGAGGTAATACCGGCGTTGTCGGCAATCAGGCACAGCACCGAAAAATCCACCGGGCGCACGCCATACACCGACATCTGGGTCATGAACTCGCCGATGATGACCAGGGCCGCGCGGCGGGCGTTGTAGCCCATCAGGCTTTCAAGGTAACTGGTGTCGATGACCTGAACCGGGTTGGCTGGGCGTTCAGTTTTACTGACGGGTGTTCGAGCCATGGCTTTCACGCCGCAAGGGGCGCGGGCCTGCGGGCTTCATCCAGCCGCTGGCGGATGATGGCCGCGCGCATGTCGAATTCCGGCATCACCCAATGCTGCAAAGCTGCGGCCGGTGCCAGCCAGCGCGAAGCCGTGTCGGTGTCACCGTTGGCCGCGATGGGCGTGGCCTGAATTTGCACCCAGGCCCAGCCCAGCAAGGCCAGCGCCACGACGCGCAGGTAATCGTCTGCAACCCAATAAGGCAGGCTGCCGTCCGACCGGGCGGCCCCGCACACATCGGTGGTCAGGGCGGTCATCTGCGCCAACCGGGTCTGGACGGCAAGAGTCTGCGCCGTGCCCGCCGCAGAACCCTCATCCATCGCGGAGACCAGTTCTTGCGCCAGGGCGGCCAGCCCCACGCCGCCATCGGCCATGACTTTGCGCACCAGCAGGTCGATGGCCTGAATCTCGTTGGTGCCCTCGTAAATCATGGCCACGCGCGAGTCACGCACGATCTGCTCAATGCCCCACTCACGCACATAGCCGTGGCCGCCGAACACCTGCAGGCATTCACTGGCACCACTGAAAGCCTGCTGGGTCCAGGCCGCCTTGAGCACCGGCGTGACCAGAGCGCACCAGCGCTGGGCGCTTTCCCGACGGCTGGCTTCGGGGTGGTGTTTGGCCAGGTCGAGTTCGATGGCGGTGCGGTAGGCCAGCACGCGTCCGCCGTCAATCCAGGCGCGTTGCGTGTCGAGGATGCGGCGCATGGCGGGGTGGTCGCTGATCAGATCGGCAGAGTCTTGTGATTTGCGCGGCCCCGGTGCTCGCATCTGGCGGCGCTCTTTTGAGTACGCA
>JANOAP010000254.1:0-1883 GCA_031411175.1 Rhodoferax sp.
GCCAACAACAAAACCAAGCGCCGGTTCCTGCCGAACCTGCAATACCGCCGTTTCTGGGTCGAGACCGAGAACCGCTGGATCCGTCTGCGCATCAGCAACGCCGGTCTGCGTTTGATCGACAAAAACGGCATTGACGTTGTGCTCGCGGACCTGCGCGCACGTGGTCAAGCCTAAACCCTCAATATTGGAGCACCATCATGGCAACCAAAGGCGGACGCGAAAAAATCAAGCTGGAATCCACTGCGGGTACCGGCCATTTCTACACCACGAGCAAGAACAAGAAAACCATGCCCGAGAAAATGCTGATCATGAAGTTTGATCCCAAAGCTCGCAAGCATGTCGAATACAAGGAAATGAAACTGAAGTAATTCGGTTCTTCCTCTTGCTGAAGAAGCCCACTTTTGCGTGGGCTTTTTTTCGTCCCTGGTTTCGCCCAACAACTTTTTTATTCACCGCGCTTCCAGCATCAACGGGCACAGGTGAAAAAAAAGCCCGCTAAATGCGGGCTCTTCAAGGTCACTTTGGCAAGTGATGAGATCGAACGTTCCTCAAGCCCTGGCAGCCCTGAGTCTCAACGAGAAATCCTGCAAGGCCGCGATGCCACTAGCCTCAGCACGATGGCACCAGCCCTGCAACTCCGAGGCCAGGTGCTCGCGGGAATGCGAGGTGTTCAACCAGAGTTGACGCAGCTCTTCGCGCATGGTCACCATCTTGTCGAGCACGGGTGACGCAGCCCGGGCCTGGGCCAATTGAGACACGGCAGAAGCAGGCACCTTGTCCGTGTCACGGTGCAACCAGCGCTTGGCGGACTTGATGACGGCAGCGTCAGCACGGCGCGACTTCATGGCTTCCATTTCGCTCTTGAATGCACGACGCATCTCGTTGGCGTAGCCAGCCATGATTTCATAGCGGTTGGCGATCAGCGCCTCAAGCGTCTTCTCGTCAGCCACGGGGCGAATATCACCATACGCGGCCTTGGGTGGCGTCTTCTTGACCTTGGCCAGGCCGACAGCCTGCATGATGCTGATGTACATCCAGCCGATATCAAACTCGTAGGGCTTGACCGAGAGCTTGGCTGACGTGGGATACGTGTGATGGTTGTTGTGCAACTCTTCACCGGCAATGATGATGCCCCATGGAGAAATGTTACGGCTCTGATCGGCGGCTTCAAAATTGCGATAACCCCAAAAGTGGGCCGCACCATTGATGATGCCGGCGGCGGTAATAGGCGTCCAGGCCATTTGCAGCGCCCAGACCGCCATGCCCACGGCACCAAATAAATACAGGTCAACTATCATCATCAGGCCCACACCCTGCCAGGAAAAGCGGGTGTACAGATTGCGCTCAATCCAGTCGTCCGGCGTGCCGTGACCATAACGGGCCATGGTTTCGGCATTCTTTGACTCCACACGGTACAACTCAGCGCCCTGGAACAGCACTTTCTTGATGCCGTAGACATGGGGGCTGTGCGGGTCTTCAGCCTGCTCGCACTTGGCGTGGTGTTTACGGTGAATGGAAGCCCACTCTTTAGTCACCTGGCCGGTAGTCAGCCACAGCCAGAGGCGGAAAAAATGCGATGCGATGGGGTGCAGGTCAAGCGCCCGATGCGCCTGATGGCGGTGCAGGAACACGGTGACACTGATCATGGTGACGTGGGTCATTGCCAGCGCAAACAAGATGATTTGCCACCAGGCGAGGTTCCAGGTTCCGTGGGCAAGCCATTCAATGGCTGCGTTCAGCACATTCCAGTCAGGTAACAGCATGTAAGGGGTGTCTCTCAACGAGGTTTGTTAATTTGAGGCGTGTTGTTACACGCGAACCGTCCAATTTTAGGGCTTTTGGGCTCTTATGGCTAGCCAAAGCTTAAAAATTAGCTAACTGCG
>JANOAP010000255.1:0-21071 GCA_031411175.1 Rhodoferax sp.
CCCAGCCTGTCAATGTCCTGGCTGTAATTCAGGGCGAGCCAAAGACGCGCCTCGTGGTAGTCCGAGCCCTCGGAGCCGTTGTCCGACAAAAACACAAACACGGTGTTGTCGTAATCGCCCGTCTGCTTCAGGTGGGCAACCAGCCGCCCCACATGGAAATCCATGGCGTCGGCCATACCGGCATAGACCTCCATGCGGCGCGCCTCATAGAGCTTGTCGCTGGCGCTCAGCGCGTTCCAGTCGGCCGTGGTTTTCATGGTGACCATGGGCGTGTCTTTGGGGATCAGGCCCAGCGCGGCGGCTTTGTCACGCCGTGCAGTGCGCAGGGCCGTCCAGCCGTCTTTGTACTTGCCCTTGTATTTGTCAATGAACTCGCGCGGCGCCTGCACGGGCACGTGGTTGGCCTGAAAACCCACATAGGCAAAAAAGGGCTTGCCTTCATTCGCTCCGGCGCGCAGGTGCTCGATGGTCTTGTCTACAAAGTACTGCGACGAGTAGTAGTCAGTCGGCATGACGGCGGGCTTGCCATTCTCAAACCAGTCCACCTTGGCGGCGTGCGGCAGGTAGCGCTTGGCAGGCTCCCAGTTGTCTGAGCCCGTGTCGCCCTGCACGATAGACCGGTCGAACCCGCGCTGGTCGGGCAGGTTGCGCGGCTCGGAGCCCACATTCCATTTGCCGGTGATGCTGGTGCGGTAACCCGCATCTTGGAGCAGGGTGGCAATGGTCACTACGTTGGGGTTGAGCGACCCCTGGTAGCCCGGCTTGCCCAGATGCGCCTGCGGCATGGCTTCACGCAGATTGCCCACGCCATTGCGGTGGCTGTCCACGCCCGTGAGCAGCATGGAGCGGGTGGGGGAGCAAGACGCAGCCACGTGAAAATTGGAGAACCGCATGCCCCTGCGCGCGAGTTCGTCGATATGCGGGGTCGAGATTTCGCCGCCAAAGGCGCCCACGTCGCTGAAGCCCCAGTCATCGGCCACCAGCACGACGATGTTGGGGCGTGCTTTGTCCGCAGCGCAAACCGCCGTACCGGCCAGAATCGCGAGGGCCAGTAGCAAGGCTCGGTTTAGCAGGGCGTGGCTCAGCAGGGCCGGGTTTTTCATGATGTCCTGCCTTTCAGCAGTTCTTCCTCCACCGCCCACAAGCGGTCCTGGCCCCACACCGCCACATCACCCACGCGAAACGAGGGGACGCCCCACAGCCCCAGGCTGAACATGGCTTCACGGTTCTTCTCGGCCGTGCTGCGCCAGGTGTCATCCGTCAGCGCTTGCTGCGCGCGGGTCCAGTCCAGGCCGGCCCGTTCGGCAATTTTGCGCAAACCCCGGTTGCTGCCCGCATCAATGCCTTCGGCCCAGACGCCGTGCATGAAAGACAGCAGGTAGTCTTGGGCACGACCCACGCTTTCCGCCAGCGGAATCAACGCCATGCCGCGCTCGGCGGGGCGACCCACGGGGTCGTTCAGACGGCCAAAAGGTATGCCACGCGCAAAGGCTTCGCGGGCTGCATCCTGGCTGATGTAGCTGCGTTTCTCGGGCGGCACCGGCAAACCCCGCATCACCATGGGCAGCACGTAGCGCAAGCGCACTTGTGCCCCCGTCAACCGGCCCAGTTCGAACACACGGGGGGCAACGATGGCGGAGTACGGGCTGCGCAGTGACACAAAAAAATCGATGGGCAGGGGCTTTGGAATCGGTACCGAAGTCTTCAGGTCAACACCCGGCGGGAACAGGTAGCCCACCGTACCAGGTCGTTGCGCGCCCAGCGCCTGCAGGCGCTGCTCCAGATGGTAGAGCCGGTCAATGCCCCAGTACCACTCGCCACCGTAGTAAAAGGTGGCACCCAGATAGTGACCCAGGCGCTGGCGCAAGCGGTTTGATTCATCGATGTGGGTCTGGGTAAGCTCGGCACTGGTGGGTGTCAGGGGGGCACCTGAAAAGTCATGGCCCGTCAGTCCGGCGTTCGGAATAGGAGCGTCATCGGACCACAAGCCAATGGCAATCGGTGTCGCCACCTCACTGAAACAACCCGCAGCGATAGCCGCAACAAGCAGCCGGGAGGCATGGTCCAAACATTCTGCCGATGGCTGCCGGTGCTGGTCGTTGAACACGAGGCTAAACCGCCTGGCCAGCAGCGCTGCATCTTTACGGCTGTAGGCGATGAGTTTGTCGCGCTCAGGCGCCGCGTTGTCGGGTGGCGGCCCCACCACATGGGGTGTCAGCTTGATGTCATAGCGCTGCATGAGTTGCGGCAGACAGGTGCTCGCCAAGGCACTGTAGGGGTCGTCTACCTGATGAAAGTAATGCACCTCGTGCGGCACACCCCGGCTGACGCGGGCCTGTTCGACGCGCTCACGCTTTTGCAACAGCCTGGCTCTTGAGAGCAGACGCTGCGAGATGGCTGGCATCAGCCAGGTTTTCAAGGTTTTGATCGACATCCTGAGCCTGAAGTCGCTGCGCTATTCCGTACACTTGTGTATTGACAATCCCGACTCTAGCACTTTGCAGATCCGGCCGCTCAGGGTATTTACCAGCGGCGCCGACACCCGCTGTCTGACGGAGAATGGTGTGAAACAACCGGAACAAAAAAAGGCATCATGAAGCCAGCGCGGACAGCAGGGAAGACAAAGCCGGGCCCCGAGGCATCGCGGCTCAATCGGGACGACTGGCTGGATGCGGCCTTCAAGGCGGTCGTCGACGGCGGCGTTGAGGCTGCCCGCGTGCTGGTGCTGGCTGATCGCCTGGGCGTGACGCGCGGCAGCTTCTATTGGCACTTTGCGGACCATGCGGAATTGATCTCGGCGTTGCTGGCGCGCTGGCATGCACGCGAGACCGAATCCGCGCGCAGTCTGGAGTCTGAACTTTCCGGATCAGCGCAAGAGGAGCTGGAACAGGTGCTTGACTTTGCACTGGCGCACATGGGCACGGACCTGGAAAACATGCGCTTCGAGTTGGCCTTGCGCGGGTTGGGGCGGCGCGACGCGGCGGTGGCCGATATGCTGGCGGAGATTGATCAGACGCGCCTGGCGTTGTTTGAGAAAAGGTTTCAGCGCCTCACGGGAGACCCCAAGACGGCGACGGACCTGGCGGCGCTTTTTTACCTCGCCATCGTGGGTGGTAACCAGGCGCTGGCCCGGCCCAATAACCCGCCCCAGCTTGAGGCTTATCTCAAAAGCATCATCGCCCGGTATCTGATTCATGCGCAGGCACCGGCGTTGTCCGGAACTGCTTCCAAATAAATAGCGAACTATTCAATAAATACGAAGGTCATGGCCCTAAGTTATCGGTACGCTCGACAGCGGGCATGCCCCAGGTGCCGTTCAAGGCCGGTTCTCTGGGCCAATAGAGCCGGGCATTGAGCAGGAATGCGGCTCCGGCTTTGACCGGCAACCAGTTGCCCGCTTTGTCGGGCGACGGGCGGTCTGCCTGTATCCAGAGGTCGAGCGAGCCGTCGGGGTTGAACACCAGCGGGTCGCGGTCACCCAGGGCGTAGCGCTTGATCGGGTTGTCAATCAGCAAGTCATCCGCACCATAGGCCGTGACGGACCAGAACGCGTTCACCGGGGGCAGGTTGCTGGCGTCGAAGTGCAGGCGATACCGGTGGTTGCCGTCGAGGCGTGCGCCAGTCTGGTCCACGCTGGTATTGGGGTAGGTTGCATCAGCCGGAAAATTGGCACCCAGGCCCACCATGGCCACCACGGCGCGTGTGTTGTAAAACGTACCGTAGCTGCCCAGAATGGCGGGTGGGGTTGACCAGCCTCTCGCCGTGTCTCGGGGTTTTCTGAGTTCGCGGGCCACTGTGAAATCGGCAATCCACCGGCCCAGGCTGACGCTCCAGCGGTCCAGCAGGCTCCAGTGGGGTGGCTGACCCGGCGCAATGCCGATGCGGGCCAGCTTGGCGACCATGGGCCCATCGGCTGCTGTCGGCGGGTTGCTCGCCATCAGCAGGGCCAGGCGGGTGAAGAACGCCTGCGCACCCATGGCCTGCATCTGCTGCGGCGCGGGGACGGGTTTGATGGATGACGGTTGCCGTTCCGCGCGGGGCTCGGGCTTGCCCGCCTGCCAGTCGTTGAGCGTCTTCAGCGTCACGCCATCCTGCAGCCGGTGAACCACGCCGTAGTCGGCCACGCCATTGGTCTGGGTGCGCCCAATCAGCCAGACCATCTGGGTGGGAGACTGCATCAGCGTCAGGCCAGGGGGTTTCTGCCCCTGCCAGCCCGGCCCGACCAGCAGAAACTTGCCGCCCTGCTTGCCGGTGGTGCGGGTGCCTGGCGCAGCGAAAACGTTGGTCCAGCCGTCCATGAAGGGCATGACTTCATAGCGCTGGTCATTGGCGGCCATCTCGAACACCCACGGCCCTTTGGCAGTGTCGATGAAGGCGGTGGTGTACAGCGTGTCCACATTCGGGCGCACCACGTCCTTGAAGGACGCGTCGGGGAACTGGCGCACCCGGTGCAGCTCGTTTTCCGGGCCAATGGTCAGCGCTGCGTTGGCACGGGTGACATCGGTGATCACCAGCGGGTAGCCATAGATGTAGCCCTCTGCGCCCAGCACAATCAGCTCGGACTTGGCATACAGCACGACGCCCACGCCCAGCAGGGGCAGCATCGACAGCAGCAGTACCCGTCGCACCTGCCTCCAGACCTTTGAGAGGAATCGGCGGCTGGATGTGACGCGGTCTGGGGTCATGGTGCCGGTGCCATCAGAATGGTTCTGAAGCCCAGATGGCTGGCACCCAGGTCATCGTCCTGCGGCTGGCGTGCGCCCGAGCGGTAACGCATGCAGTAGTTGGGTGCGCACAGGAACGAGCCGCCTTTGATGACGCGCTGCGATGGCTTGCCGGAACGCAAGGCAGACGGGGCCTGGTCGGGCGTGGTGCCATTCACATCCTGGTGATGCGGCTTGTACTCGTCGGCTGTGAGTTCCCACACGTTGCCGATCATGTCGAACAGCCCGGTGGCGTTGGGCGGGTAGCAGCCCACCGGTGCCAGGCCCACAAAGCCATCATCACCTGAATTGACCACCGGGAAAAGGCCCTGCCAGGTGTTGGCCTGATTGGGCTGGTCGTGGTTCAGGCCTGCCTGCGCAAGGCCGGCACGGGCGGCCCATTCCCATTGCGCTTCGCTGGGCAGGGCGTGGCCCTTCCACCTGGCATAGGTCTGTGCGTCTTCAATCGTGACCGTCACCACAGGGAAGGCTCCGCGCCCGTCGATGTGGGTGTTCGGGCCGCCAGGGTGCCGCCAGTTGGCCCCGGGAATGTACCGCCACCATTCGGTGAGCCTGCCCTGGCCACCCGCGTCATTGGGCATGACGAAGACCACGGCACCGGGCTTTTGCATGTCGGGCGGCAGGCCGGGATGCAGGGCAGGGTCAACCGCGCGTTCAGCCACGGTCACATAGCCGGTGGCTTTCACGAAACGGGCGAACTCGTCATTGGTCACCTCGGTGCGGTCCATCCAGAAACCATCCAAGCTCACTTTCTGGATGGGCTGCTCTTCCGGGTAAGTGTTGTCACCGAATTCAAAGCGGCCACCGGCCACCCACACCATGCCGGCGTGCGGCGCATTGGCGGCTTGCAACGGCAGGGCGCATTGCAAGGGTTCTTGCCGGGATGCAGAAGCTTTCGTGGCGTCGAACCAGAGTGCGGTACCGGCTGCAAGGCAAAGTAGCGTGGCAGCACCCATGCCCCAGCCAAGCTTGTTGCGCAGCGTCGCCATCGCTTCAGTTGCTCCAGTAGGTGTACTCGTCTGACGGCAAATGTTTTTGATTCAGCGTCTTGTCAATCTCCACTGGCATTTCAAGAAATGAGGGCCATTGAGACGGCGGCATTTGCGCATGGTGGGCGGCTTGCAGGGCTTTCATGTGTGCCAGCTTCTCGGGTTGGCTGCTGGCGAGGTTGACTCTCTCGGTCGGGTCAGTCGCCAGGTTGAACAGCCAGTCTTTTTTCGGCCGCTCCGACACAATCAGTTTCCAGTTCTGGTCGCGCATGGCGCGGTACGGGCCGTCGCGCCAGAAAAGGGGGCGGGGGGCCTGCGTGGCAGGTGTTGCGCTCAGATAGGGCAGCAGGTTGACCCCATCAATAGTCCGGTCGGTCGGCATGGTGCCACCGGCTGCGGCCACCACGGTGGGCATGATGTCAATGTTGGAGATGGGCTCTTTGTACTGGGTGCCAGGCGCAATGTGCCCCGGCCACTTTGCCACATAAGGCACGCGCAGCCCGCCCTCAAACTGGGTGAGTTTCCAGCCCCGGTAAGGCTGATTCACATCCGGCAGGCCGATGTAGCCGGGTGCGCCGTTATCGCTGGTGAAGATGACGATGGTGTTGCTGTCCAGGCCCTCGTCCTTGAGGGTTTGCAACACACGCCCCACGCTGCGGTCGATGGATCGCACCATGGCAGCGTAAACGCGCCGCCGGTGGTCCTTGATGTGGGGCAGCGCGTCGTAGTCTTCCCGGCTGGCCTGCAAGGGGGTATGGACGCCCCAGTGCGCCAGGTACAAAAAGAACGGCTGATTCCTGTTGCGCTTGATGGCGGTAACCGCTTCGTCGGTGTAGTAGTCGGTGAGGTACCTGGCAGGCTCAAACCATTTGCCCGCGTTGTAGCTCGCGCCAAAGCGCATGTTGGGCCACAGAAATTTGTCAATCGGGTCAAAGTCCTGTTTGGAATTGACGACGCGGGGGTCGTTTTCGGGCAGGTACAGGCCGCTTTCCATGAACAGGCTCTCGTCAAAGCCCTGGTTGTTGGGCCGCATCTCGGGCGTACTGCCCAGGTGCCATTTGCCGATGTGCAGTGTGTGGTAGCCCCGGCCTTTAAGCGACTCGGCCACAGTCTGCTCGGACGCCGGCATGCCCAGGTCATTGAAGCTTTTGGAGGCTTCTGCCTTTTGCTTGTCAATGATGATGGGGTACAGGCGGTTGGCGTCTTCATACAGCGCAGGGGCCACGCGGGCCATGGCACCCGGCGTGGGCGTGAACTCCACGCCAAAGCGCCAGGGGTAGCGCCCGGTCATCAGGGCCGCACGCGACACAGTGCAAACGGCTGCGCCCGCATAGCCCTGGTCAAACCGTACGCCATCGCGGGCGATTGAGTCGATGTGCGGCGTGGGCACGCCTTCAGCTGTGTGGCCACCCCCGTGGGTGCTGACGTCATTGATGCCCATGTCATCGGCCAGGATGACGATGATGTTGGGCGGTCGCTGGGCCAGTGGCGTGCCGACCTTGTCCGGGCCTGCAACCCAGGGCACCGGGCGGTTGGCATCGCGGGGGTGCATGAAGTCGGTGTACCAGCCCAGCGAATACTTGAAAAGGTGAATTCGGTTGACGTAAACAAGCGCAACGATGCCGAGCAGCACCAAGCTTGAGATGGCCAGGGTCTTGCGCAGTTTCATGCCATCACCTGGCCCGTGGATCAACCAGGCTGACCCGCAGCTTGCCCGACCACGGTGAACTGCGCCGTGTTGTCTTGCAGCCAGTGCCTCGACAACGTGGCGTCATGCTGGCTGGGGTGAAAGGTGGGTGCCAGGTAGTCGCGCCACAAGCCGTAATTGCCGCGAATCATGCCGTCTTTGGCAAACAGCAGGCGCGCGCCGCTGCGCCAGGTGCTCCACTCGAACAGGCTGCCGTCATGCCACAGGTTGCGCACGGTCTGGCGCGCTACGTCAGACAGAAACGTCACGGTGATGTAGTGAAAGATTCGGATGCGCCAGACATGATTGCCACTGATGGCCTGGTACATGTCAAAAGCGGTGTTGCGGTGCTCGGACTCTTCAGCGGCATGCCACTGCCAAAGGGTCTGGAGGCGCGGCTCAGCGCCCGCCAGGGCTTCGGGGTGGCGCATGATCCAGTCGGCAAAAATGGCTGTGAAGTGCTCAGTGGCGGCGGTGGCGGCCACATGAACCCTGACATCGCGGTGCGCGTTGTCTTGCAGCCGCCGGGTGGCCCGGCGTTCGATCTCGTTGGTGTAGCCCATGGTGTCGAGGTGGCCATTGAACAAGGCATGAATGCGCCGGTGCGTGGCCTCCTGCCCCACAAAGCCCTGTACCTCTTCGGCAAAGCGCTGGCGCTCTGGTTCGGGCAGGGACTTGAGGCCGGCGCGAACCGAATCCATGAAGTACTGCTCTCCGACCGGAAAGCTCATGGACAGCGCGCTGAAAAAAGCCGAGCGAAAAGCGTCACCGCCATTCCAGCGGCTGGCAAAGGGCGTTTTGAGGTCGATCAGAAGGCGGCGGACGACGAGATCGGTCATGGTACGGTTCGGTTTCAATACACCTGTGTATGGAATAAGTATACGACGGCCCGATGCCTGATGGCCTCGGGTGGCGGTTTGCTGCGGTGTGTTCGAAACGCCGCTTCTACCCGTCTGATAGCATTCTGCGATGAATGTTGGGGCTGTCGCAAATTGGGTGAGTCTGCCGTGGATTGCGTCACACCCTATCGCCTATCCGGCACTGGTGGTAGTGCACATCGTCGGCATTGCGCTGCTTGTGGGCAGCCTTTTTTTGCTGGAGCTGCGGGTGTGGGGCTTGGGTGCCGAGTTGCCGATACGGCCCCTGGCCAAATTGGCGCTGTCGGTTACCGTTACCGGGTTTTCAATGGCGGTTGTCAGCGGAGTGCTGATGTTCATGGGCAATCCGGCGGAGTTATTGTCCAACCGCGCCTTTTTGATCAAATTGGCGTTGGTGCATCTGGCCGGACTCAACGCAGCCTGGTTTCATGGGCGTGACGGTCTGGCGCGTTGTGACGGCCTGGCGCGCACGCAGACCCTGGTGTCGATGGGGCTTTGGTTTGGCGTTATCGTTTGTGGTCGGTGGATCGCCTACCTCTGAAGAATCACTGAGGAATCAAGATGCAAAGACGCGCTTTTATGGTGGCGCCCCTGGGGGCCGTGCTGCCTGCCTGGGCACACCACGGTTGGAGCAGTTTCGACCAGACCCGTCCGATTTACCTGGAGGGCAAAGCCGTTCAGGTGAGTTGGCGAAACCCGCACGCCGAATTGCAACTGGAGCTGCCTGCAGGTGGGTATGCGTTGCCGAAAGACCTCGCCACACGCAGCCTGCCTGCCCAAACTGCGCCGGTTGATGCTGCCGCGGTGCTGAAGGCCGCTCAATTGCCAACCCGCAAAGATCGCCGCTGGGAAATTGAACTGGCGCCGCTGTCTCGTATGCAAACCTGGGCCGTACCCGAGATCAAGGTGGGCGATGCATTGGCCATGCTGGGCTTCACGTTCACCGGCGAAAAAGGTGGCGCGGTGCTGCGGGTGGAATACCTGTTTGCCGGTGGCAAGACTTATGCCTTGCGCTCTTCACCGGCCTGATGGAGTCCAGACGTCGTCAAGCCGTCAAAACACCTGGTCCCATTGATTCGCCGGGAAATGCAAGGAAAAGAGCTAATGGTCCACGTAGAACCTGCATAGTTAGATATATATTTCATAGCAAATTGATTTGCTGTTGAAGGTAGCTTCGTTCAGGTGGGCCCGTGTGCAGCCTCAGTGCCTTCTGGTAGGACGCGATGGCAGTCGTGGTGTCACCGTGCTTCGCCAGCCAGTAGGCATGCGCAACCCAGTAGGGTGCATAACGGGTGACGTTGTTTTGTGCAGCAATGGCAATGAGTGCATGCAAAGCCAGCGCAGGCCCTTGCGATTCGCCCACTGCAACCGCGTGGCCGACATGTGCGCCGAGGGTCGGAGCGATATCCAGCAACTGATGGTAAAGCTGAGCAATGCTGCTCCAGGGCACCACGCCGGTCCTGATTCATGGATGAACGACAAGGGCTTGAATCGACATCATCTGCGATTATTTTTGAATCGGGGAAAATTGCTTCCATGAAGTCACAATTTTTCCGCACCGCGCTGGTGCTGGGCCTGCTGTCGGCCATTGGGCCATTTGCCATCGACATGTACCTGCCCGCCCTGCCATCGATTGGCCAGAGCCTGGGCACCACGACCCACGCCGTGCAGGCCAGCCTGATGGCCTTCTTCATCTCGCTGGGTCTGGGGCAACTGGTTTACGGGCCTGTGTCTGACATGGTGGGGCGCAAGGCACCGCTGTATTTTGGCTTGCTGCTGTTTGCGGCGGGCAGCATTGGCTGTGCGCTGGCACCTGACATCAACACGCTGATTGCGCTGCGTTTTGTTCAGGGTCTGGGTGCCTGTGCCGGCATGGTGGTGCCGCGCGCCGTGGTGCGTGACCTGCACACCGGGGCAGACGCCGCGCGGCTGACGTCCCTGCTCATGCTGGTGTTCAGCATTTGCCCGATTCTTGCACCGCTGGTCGGCAGCCTTCTGACAGAGTGGGCCGGGTGGCGCAGCGTGTTCTGGGCGGTGACGGTGACGGCCGTGCTCGGTGTGCTGCTGCTGGCCACCAGCCTGCCTGAGACCCGGCCCCCGGAGCAGCGGGTGGACAGCAGCGTGCGCAGTGCGGTAGCCGCCTATGGTGTTCTGCTGCGTGACCGGCATTTTCTGGGGCTGGTGTTCATTGGCTCATTTGGCATCTCCAGCTTTTTTGCCTACCTGGCCAATTCACCGTTTGTGATGATCAACCACTTTGGTCTGACGCCGCGCCAGTACAGCCTGGCTTTTGCGGTGAACGCTGCGTCTTTTATCGGCGTTTCACAATTTACCGGGCGTCTGGTGGGCCGCTTTGGCCTGAATGCCGTGGTGAAGGTGGCCGTGGTGGGGTATGCCATTGTGATGATGCTGCAATTGGCGCTTAACCTGCTCGGTGTGGACCGGCTCGACGTGCTCATTGCCATGATGCTGATTGGTTTTGGTTTTCTGGGCCTGGTGGTGCCGACCACGGCGGTGCTGGCGCTTGACGCCCACGGCAGCATTGCGGGCACGGCTTCGGCGCTGATGGGCACCCTGCAGTTCGTCACGGGGGCGGTCGTCATGGCCGTGGTGGGACTGTTTGTGGACGGCACAGCGCGGCCCATGGTGACCGGCATTGCCATTTGCGCCCTGGTGGTGCTGGCTTTGACGCGCTGGACCTTGGGTGGTTTGACCGTCAGGCAGCCATTGCCGGCGGTTTGATCCCTGCGTGCATAATCCATGGCCGCATGAAAGACCACTACGCAGCCCTAGGGCTAGGCAGCGCTGCCACGCTTGCCGACATCAAGAAGGCGTTTCGCCAGCAAGCCTCCCTCCACCACCCGGACCGCAATACGTCGGCAGACGCGCCTGCGCGTTTTCGGGCGGTGCAGGAAGCGTATGACGTGCTGTCTGATGCAGACAAGCGCCAGGCCTACGACGATAACCGCCGCCGCAACCTGCTGGACAGCCCGATTGATACCGCGCGCGAGATCTGGCAGAACTATTTTTCCCGACTGGGCCTCTAAAACAGAGGCCCACGACATGAGCCAAACGTACCCATGAAAATTTCCCCCTTCTTTCTTGCCCTGCGCTCTGCCTACCAGGCCGAAATGGACGACATGACTTTTGATTCCGAAGGGCAGGACGTGCTGCGGCAACGGCTGGCAGACCGGCGCAAAGAGATTGGCTTTTTGCTCAAGATGATCGAACTGAGCCCCGAGATGGTCGCGGTGATTTTTCACCAGGGGTTTCAGTTCAAGCTGCCCGCCGTGATGGATCACCTGCTGTCGCATGAGTCTGATGAATTCCCTGAGTGGGACAGCCTGACAGACGCCATTCATGTGCTGCCCGCCGCGCAAGACCTGAGCCGCCTGGTTCTGAAAGAGCCCATGGGCGAGTGGTTTCTGACAGTAGCTGCAGGGCTGGAATACATGTACAGCAAGCCCGACACGGCTGCCCGCCACGACGATGCTGACGACGAAGAGGGTGATGAAGGCGGCGACGGAAGTGCCAAAGACCGCTACAGCAGCGATCCCGCGGGCGGTGCCGACGGTGAAGATGAACGCGACGAACGCGCCCGTGAAGAAGCCGGTGCCGACTGGCTGGCCGAGCAGGGCTTTGACCGCAAAGACTGACCGACAAGGAATACCCATGAACCAGCTTGCCCTGATTGCCAAAACTCAAAGCCTGATTGCCGCTGGCGACATCTCCGGGGCCGAAGCCGCGCTGGTGGATTTGGCCGACGCCGAAGGCGATGCCGCGCTGATGGTGGTGCTGGAGCAGTTGCCTGCCAAAGACATTCTGGCGGTGATCCGCGAGTACGACAACTCGAAGGAGTCCGTCATCAACCTGCTGGTAACGCCTGAGCTGTTTGCCCGCGCCGTGGTGATTGAAAAGCAATACAAGGACCTGACCCGCACGCATTTGCGCGGCATGATGAATTCGGTGATCTTCCGCGACGGTGCAGACCCTGTGGAATTTTTGACAGCCATTGGTGACCTGGATGGTGGCAGCGAAGCATTGGCAGACTATTTTTCCGAGAAGTGGAGCCGCATTGAAGCCTTTGCTCGCACCGGCCTGCTGGATGCCGCTGAGGACGATGGCGAGGTGGTGCCTGAGTCCACCCTGCGTGCCAATGCCTGGGCCAAGCCGCGCATGGAAGAGGACGAAGTGGCCGACCAGGACTGGATGCAACTGGCCTGGACCTTGCGCTACGCCTGCCCGGACCTGTTCATTGAAATGCTGCTGGTGTTGCGCGCCAAGGTGCGTGCGTTTGAGGCCGGTTTGGGTGATGAGGCTGGTGCAGAGGGCGAGGAAGACGATGGCAAGGTCGAGACCGGTGACACTGACCGCGGCAAGGCCACGCCCGCTGTGATCGACTCGGACGAAGAGTCGGCCATCTAGCGATAACCAGGATGCCTGAGATGCCCGAAATTTCAGAGTCGCCAGCGCCGTCTGCTGTCACGCTGTTTGACACACGGCCTTTTTTTGAGAAAGCACTGGCGTTTGCTGTCCAAAACGGCATCGTTGACAGGGCCAAACTTGACGCCATTGCTGCCGATGCGCCCAAAGGCATGGTGCAAATTGCGCGCTACTTCGGCAGTGAGTTTCTGCGCCCGGAGCTTGAAAAAGCACGGGAGCGAATCGTCAACCTGGTCAGCCTGAATCTGGAGCACACCAGCGGTGGCGATTTGCACCGTGCGGCGCAATTGCTGCGTGACAACTCATTCATGTCGCGCTCCAAAGCGGGCTCAGACATGCTCAAGAGCCTGATCGCCATGCCGCAAAACAGCCATTTCGGCATGAACGAGCATCGCGGTTTCAGTGACGACCACATTCCGCAGTTGGCCAAATGGTCATTGCGAAGTCTGGCCGACTACCAGGCTGAACTGGCCCAACGCAGCCAGGTCGCTCAGGTGATTGACGCTGCGCTGTGGCTGGCCGACGAATTGGGCATGGATGCCGACGAACTGGAAGAGGCGGGCAATGACGCCGAGGCTGTCATCCGCACGACCTTGTTGTGTCTGGCCATGAAGCGCATTGAGCTGCCAGACTGGGTGGCGTTCGAGAATATGGTGATGGCGCTGCGCAAGAAGGCTGTGGCCATTGCCTTGCCCAGGAAATTGCCGCTTGAGTTTCGTGACGTTGTGGAGTCGGTGCGGCAGTCCATCGTGGCCGACATGCCGAAGATCCTCGATGGCAATGTGACGCCCAGAAAACTCTTTGACCAGACGCCCGCCTTCATGGGCCGGTATTTTTGGGTGGAAGACGCCCTGGCCGAGGTGGACCACTATGACCGCGCGGCATCTGACGCATGGAACAAGGCCACCGATGGGCATGGTGACGACAGCTCACTGCTGACGCTGTTCCTGTGCATTGCCACCGGCACCGCTGCCAAAACATTGCTGACTGAAAAGAGCGCTGTCAGCCTGATCCGCAAGATTCGAAAAACACCTAAAACCAGCGAGAAACCAGGCGCCGGTTTCCAGCCTGAACTGGCGCACGAGTACATCCGCAACAACGCACCCGAGCAACACCAGGCGGACTATGCAAAGTTGTGGGATGACTTCATTGAAGACGCCCTGCCGACCCTCAAGAGCGATTTTGACTACGAATTGAAAGACGCGTTGGCGCTGCTGCGTCGCGAGTGCAACCTGAAGTAGCTGGCAAAATCAGCGAATGGACGACTCACCCTCCGATACGGCGCCCGCCACGCAGGCGCGCAATCCGTTGCATGGCCTCACGCTGGAGGCCATCGTCAACGCGCTGGTGGCCCACTATGGCTGGACCGACCTGGGTCAACGCATACCGGTGCGCTGCTTTGTCAGCGATCCCAGCGTCGCCTCCAGCTTGAAATTTTTGCGCAAAACGCCCTGGGCGCGCGAGAAAGTGGAGGGGCTTTACCTCTTCATGCAGCGCGAGATCCGCCGCAACGCGCCCGCACAAAACGAACAGCGGTTGCCCTAGCTATCGTCCCAGTCACCGCCACCACCGCTGCTGGCGACCGAGTTGCTGTCGTCCCAGGAGCTGGTGTCATTGACGCCAAAATTCTGCCCCCCCAGGTCGCTATTGCCCGCAAATGGCTGAGTGCCATTGTTGGCCGAGTTACCCGCAACGTTTTGAGAATTCTCATTGTGGGGGTGATCGCCATTGCCCATCAGACTCTTGCCGATGGCCTGCGCCGCCATCACGCCTGCGCCCACGGCCAGCCCTGTGGCCAGGCCGCCCATGACCTTGCCGCCCAGCCCAGTGCCGGCAGGTTGACCAGGTTGACCATAGGCGGGTGCTTGCCCGTAGCCAGGTTGTTGGCCATAGGCTGGCGCGGCTGCGCCCCCACCCATGCCAAAGCCCTGTGGCCCGGTCAAACCGCCTTGCATGGCAGCCGGGTTCGCGGCATTGGCGTACGCGGGTTGAGGCGAATTGCCGTAGACCGGTGCAACAGCGGGTTTTTTGCGAGTCATGTAGATACCCAGGGCAATCGCACCACCGCCCAACATCAGCGCCATGCCCCAGGGGAATGAAGAGACGGGTGCGGCAGGTGCAACACTGGCCACCGCGCGGTTGGCATTGCCGGTTGACGTGCCAGGTGACGCGCCTGATGCGGTGCCTGCACTGCTTTTGCCCGCGAGCTGGTTGCGCAGGCTCTGCACCGCGTCTGCTTTGGCAAAGGGCAGGCCGGGGGCGAGCTTTTCTGCAGAGGCCAGGGCCTCGCGTGCGCGGGGCATCTGGCCCTGCTTGGCAAACAGCTCAGCCTGCACAAAATGCGCCTTGGCGCTGCCGGGGTGGGCAACCAGCACCTGTTGCATCATCACCTGGGCCTGCTCCAGTCGCCCGCCCTGTGCGGCTTCGTAAATCTGGTTCAGCGTGGGCTCAGACTGCGCGCTTGCGCTCAAGCCAAAGCTCAATCCATAACCCAGCAAGGTGGCTGCAATGAGCCATTTGCCGACGCGCTGCCGGGTGAAGTTGTTCAACATGTGTTTGCCCTTAAAAAGGTAAATGACTGAGCACAGCAGATGGTGGCGTTGCACCATAAAACAAGGGCGGGGGTATATTGCCGCATGACAATCCATCCATCTCACAGCAAAAGCGCCGCTCACCAGGGGCATCAGCGCGCTGACCTGGCTCGTATAGCCACCCACGCCATGTTCGAGCGGGGGCTGCAACCCGATTTTTCACCTGAAGTGGACCGTCAGCTGGCGGCCATTGCTGGCCCAGGCAATGAGGCGGGTGCGGACATTCAAGACCTCACCGGTCTGCTGTGGTGCTCCATCGACAACGATGACTCGCGTGATCTGGACCAGCTCACGGTGTGTGAGGTGCTGCCGCAAGGCACCATCAAAATATTCGTGGCGATTGCTGACGTGGACGCGCTGGTTAAAAAAGGTACGCCCATTGACGACCATGCCCGTGCCAACACCACGTCGGTCTATACGTCTGCGCGCATTTTTCCCATGCTGCCCGAGCGCCTGTCGACCGACTTGACCTCGCTCAACGAAGGGCAGAATCGGCTGGCCATGGTGACCGAAATGGTCTTCAACCCCGATGGTTCCCTGGCCGGTGCCAGTGTGTACCGGGCCCTTGTGCGCAACCAGGCCAAGCTGGCCTATGACGCGGTAAGCGCGTGGATAGACGGGCAGGGCGCGTTGCCCGCTGCAGCCGCCGCCGTATCCGGCATGGAAGCGCAATTGCACACGCAGGACTCAGTGGCCCAGCAACTGCGGGCACGTCGCCGATCTGAAGGGTCATTGGAGTTTCAGACCTTCCAGCCGCGCGCGGTGTTTGATGGTGAGAAGGTAGTCGACATTCGCCAGCAGGTTCAAAACCGTGCGCGTCAGTTGATTGAAGAAGTGATGATCGCTACCAATGGCTGCAACGCGCGCTTTCTGGCTTCCAAAGGCGGTGCGTCACTTCGCCGGGTTGTCCGTTCACCGGAGCGCTGGCTGCGCATCGTGGGCGTCGCCAAGGAGTACGGCGAGGTGTTGCCGCCCGAGCCGGATTCAAAAGCCCTCGAAGACTTTCTGGCCAGGCGTCGCCGCATCGACCCTGTCCGCTTTCCTGACCTGTCATTGGTCATTGTCAAGCTCATGGGGCGGGGCGAATATGTGGTGGAGACACCGGGTGGATTGCCTGTTGGCCACTTTGGTCTGGCGGTGCGCGACTACACCCATTCAACGGCACCCAACCGGCGCTTTCCTGACCTCATCACGTCAAGGCTGCTTAAAGCTGCCTTGACGGGCACGGCCCCGCCGTATTCGGCCCCCGAGCTGGGCGCATTGGCCCTGCACTGCACCCGCCAGGAAGATGCCGCGCAAAAAGTCGAGCGGCAGATGCGCAAGTCTGAAGCGGCCTTGCTTCTGGAATCACGCATTGGCCAGCAATTTGAAGGGCTTGTGACGGGTGCCGCCGCTGATGGGGTGTGGGTTCGCGTTTTTTCACCGCCGACGGAAGGCAAGTTGCGGGTGGCCAGTGGCGGCTTCAAGGTGGGCGACAAAGTCCGCGTGAAGCTGGTGTCCACCAATGTAGAGCGCGGTTTCATAGACTTTGTGCTGGCACCGTAGCGGGTTTGATGCCCGGTTTCCGGGTTACCGTTCGACATAAAGACAGTGAGCACGTAGACAACACTCAGACAGGAGACATTGCATGAAGCCGACCATCGAATTTCAGGGGCACACCATTGCGGCGGAAGACTTCTTCCAGCGTTACCAGCGGGCTGCAGCGGCATTGCGTGCGGCTGGCGTGGTCGAGGGCGACGTGGTCGCGGTGATGATGCGCAACGGCCCCGGCGTGCTCGAGATCATGCTGGCCTCTCGCTGGATTGGTGCGCTGTGGTGCCCGGTCAACTGGCATTTCAAGACCGATGAAGTTCAATATATTTTGTCGGACAGTTCGGCGAGGGTGTTCATTGCCGATGCAAATCTTCTGGCAGGACTGGAAGGTCTGAATACGGATGGGCTGCGGGTCTTCGCGGCTGCGCATCCGGAATTGGCTATGGCGCCTTCCTGGGAGTCCTTTCGCGATGCGATGGACGCACCGGAGGTGCCCGCATGTGCTCCCCGGGGCGCCATGTTTTACACCTCGGGTACGACCGGGCGTCCCAAGGGCATCCGCAGGGCGGCCTCCACGCCAGAGCAGGCGGCGCGTGGCTTGACCATCCTGCGCCATTGCCTGGGGTTTGAGCCCGGCATGCGGGCGCTGGTCAGTGCGCCGATGTACCACAGCGCACCCAATTCCTATGCCATTGGGGCATCTCAGGAAAACGCTCACCTCTTTATCGAATCGCGTTTTGATGCCGAAGACAGCTTGCGCCTGATTGCGCAGCACCGCATCACGCATGCCTACCTGGTGCCCACCATGTATGTGCGCATGTTGCGTCTGCCGCAGGCGGTGCGGGACCGTTACGACATCAGCTCGATCCGGTTCGTGGCGTCAACCGGCTCGCCCTGTCCACCGGATGTCAAACGCGCCATGATCGAGTGGTGGGGGC
Organism: Rhodoferax sp.; assembly: GCA_031411175.1. Taxonomy (GTDB): domain Bacteria; phylum Pseudomonadota; class Gammaproteobacteria; order Burkholderiales; family Burkholderiaceae_C; genus JANYCG01. The sequence goes on from JANOAP010000255.1 coordinate 17,784, forward strand.
CGGTGATCCACGAGTCCTATGGTGCCAGCGAGTTGGGCTACATGACGCGGCTAGACAGCCATGAGGCGCTTCGCAAGCCGGGTTCTGCAGGCAAGCCGCTGCCTGGCGTGGACGTCAGCATTCTCGACGAGGACGGCAAGCCGCTGCCCCAGGGCCAGGCCGGTCTGATTTATGTTCATCAGCCCGCCTATGCGGACTTCAGCTACATCGGCAACGACGCTGCCCGCCAGCGCATGGAGCGCGATGGTTTGAAGACACTGGGTGACATCGGCTACCTTGACGAAGACGGTTATCTCTTCATCGTGGACCGGTCGGCCGACATGGTGATTTCCGGCGGCGTCAACATCTACCCCGCCGAGATTGAGGCTGCACTGCAGATGATGCCCGGTGTGGTTGATTGCGCCGTGTTTGGCATTCCCGATGTGGAGTTTGGCGAGGCGCTGGCCTGTGCGGTGCAGCCCGTGGCGGGTTCGCAACTGGCTTCCGGCGAGGTTCAGGCCTATCTGAAAGAGCGTCTGGCTGATTACAAAGTGCCCAAGGTCGTCAGCTTTCATGCTGACATGCCACGTGAAGACACGGGCAAGATCTTCAAGCGCAAATTGCGCGAGCCTTATTGGGCGGGCCAAAGCCGGCGGATATGACCAGCGTATCGCCCATTGTGCAGTTGGAGGGGCTGTGCCTGCGGTTCCCGCAATGTGAAGTGTTTGCCAACTTATCCGCGCATATCCCGCCCGGCGTAGCGCTGGTGCAGGGTGGCGAAAGCAGGGGAAAAACCTCGTTGCTGCGAATTGTGGCGGGCGAATTGGCGGCAAACGCCGGGAGCGTTCGCATTAACGGCATTGAAGTTGAAGCCAATCCAGACGCCTGGCGGAAGCAGGTGTTTTGGGTGAACCCAAGGACTGACGCCTTCAATGCCGTTTCGGCGGCTGACTTTTTCAGTAGCCTGCGCCCTGTTTATGCCCGGTTTGATGAATTGACTCTGCAGGAACTGGTTGAAAGCCTGTCGATCACGCCGCACATGGACAAGCCTCTCTACATGCTTTCCACAGGTTCACGGCGCAAAGTCTGGCTGGCCGCCGCCTTCGCATCGGGCGCGCCCGTCACCTTGCTGGACGAGCCCTTTGCCGCGCTGGATGCCTCGTCAATCGCCTGCGTGAAACGGTTCCTGACGCAATCCGCCAGACAGCCTGAACGGGTTTTGCTGTTTGCCGACTACGCCGCACCCGGTGGCGTGCCACTGGCGTCAACGATCGATCTCGGCGACTGACATCAGAAACAGACACCGGCATACGCCACCCGGCGTATTTCCAGTTTTGCGGTGCTTGCCTACAGTGGCCTCATCGCTGCGCAATCCTTGCTTTCCGAGGCTTGTTGCGCGGCGACATGAAAACATTCACCCACTGGTCATCAACTGGAGTAGTACACATGCAACGTCGTTTTACCCTCAAGGCGCTTACCGCTGCCGTCGCCCTGGCGGGCGTATCCATTTTGCCGGCCCTTGCCCAATCAGGCGGCACGATCAAGGTTGGCATTCTGCACAGCCTCTCTGGCACCATGGCTATTTCAGAAACCGTGTTGAAAGACACTGTTTTGATGGCCATTGACGAGATCAACGCCAAGGGTGGCGTGATGGGCAAGAAGCTCGAACCCGTCATTGTTGACCCGGCTTCCAACTGGCCCCTGTTCGCTGAAAAAACCAAGCAGTTGCTGGGTCAGGACAAGGTCTCCGTGATCTTCGGCTGCTGGACGTCGGTGTCCCGCAAGTCGGTGTTGCCCGTGGTTGAAGAAATGAACGGCCTGCTGTTTTACCCTGTGCAGTACGAAGGTGAAGAGCTGTCCAAAAACGTGTTTTACACCGGTGCAGCACCCAACCAGCAAGCCATCCCCGCCGTCGATTACCTGATGAGCAAAGAAGGCGGCGGCGCGAAACGCTGGGTACTACTAGGTACTGATTACGTATACCCCCGCACCACCAACAAGATTCTGCGTGCCTATCTGATCAAGAAGGGCGTGAAAGAGTCTGACATCGACGAAAAATACACTCCGTTCGGCCACTCCGACTATCAGACCATCGTGGCCGATGTGAAAAAATTCTCTGCCGGTGGCAAGACTGCTGTGGTGTCCACCATCAACGGTGACTCCAACGTGCCTTTCTACAAAGAGCTGGGCAATGCTGGCCTGAAAGCCAAAGACGTGCCTGTGGTGGCTTTCTCGGTGGGTGAAGAAGAGTTGCGCGGTGTGGACACCAAGCCGCTGGTGGGCCACCTGGCTGCCTGGAACTACTTCCAGTCCATCAAGAACCCTGACAACACCGCGTTTATCAAGAAGTGGGCCGAGTACGCCAAAGCCAAGAAAATCGCCGGTCACATGGACAAGCCTTTGACCAACGACCCGATGGAAGCCACCTACATCGGTATCAACATGTGGAAGCAGGCGGTTGAAAAAGCCAAGTCCACCGATACGGACAAGGTGATTGCAGCGATGGCGGGCCAGACCTTCAAGGCACCCAGCGGCATCGTGAGCAAGATGGATGAGAAAAACCATCACTTGCACAAGTCCGTGTTCATCGGCGAGATCAAGGCCGACGGCCAGTTCAACGTGGTGTGGAAGACGCCTGGCCCTGTGAAGGCCAAGCCATGGAGCCCCTACATCGAAGGTAACGACAAGAAGCCTGACGAACCCGCGAAAAAATAACACCCCCCGGCTTCGCGCACTGCGTGTCGCTGCGCTTTCCCCCTTGCAGGGGGCGATACCTACGGCCCGGCGAAGCCGGTTCCGTGGTATCTCTGGAATAAGCGGGGCGTTGTAGCAGGGCGGGCCGCGGGCAATGCATCCAAGGAGTTGCAGCGTGGACATTCGTCACCGTGCCCACACTACAGGTTCTTTTATGACGATTCGAAAAGTTTTCTTAATCGCTACATTTTTTATAGCTGGACAAGCACATTCGCTAACGGCTAACGAGGCAAAAGGCATCGCAATCGGCGAAACCGATGCACGTGTGGAGGCGCTTAACAAGGCGTTGGGCAGTGCGGACGAAAAAACAGCCGCCTATCTCCAGGCCATGCTGGACGACGCCGTCAAATTGGTGGGTGACAAGGTCTTTGTCGTTAAAGACGGCAAAGGGACTGACCCCGTTACTGGCACCGAGGTCAAAGTGCCTGACGATGCAGAAGACGTCATCAACAACAACATGATGCGTGGCGAGCTTGAGGCCGCCGTGGCGGGTTTCAAGCTGTTCTCTACCGACGAGAAAACCCGCCGTGAAGGCATTAAGGCCCTGCAAAGCGA
>JANOAP010000256.1:0-5645 GCA_031411175.1 Rhodoferax sp.
CAACATCAACCTCACTGGCACCATGCGGCTGTGTACCGCAGCCCGGCCCGGTCTGGCGGCACGCAAGGGCTGCATTGTCAATACCGCGTCGATGCTGAGCTTTTTTTTTTGGCGGCGGCCTGGTGCCCGGCTACAGCGCCAGCAAGGGTGGCGTGGCGCAGCTCACCAAATCGCTGGCCATTGCCTACGCGGTGGACGGCATTCGTGTGAATGCGGTCGCACCGGGCTGGATTGCCACGCCTTTGACGCAGGCGCTCACGCAAGACGCCGAGCGCTCCGCACAAATTCTGGCGCGCACGCCACTGGGCCGCTGGGGCACGCCAGAAGACGTGGCCGACCCCGTGCTGTTTCTGGCCAGCCACGCGGCCCGCTTTATCACCGGCACCGTGCTGCCCGTGGATGGCGGCTACCTCATCGTTTGAACCGAACCTGCTTCATTTCTACGTGCGCCCAAGGACACTTGAACATGATTACCCAGCTACCCGGCATCCAGCCTGAAATCGCCATTGCGGCCATTCCCGACGACGAGCGCGTGTGGGTACCGCAGGCCCCCAACGTGTGGTTTCGCCCGCTGCTGCTCAACACGGTCACCGGCAGCTGGTGTAACTTGCTGCGCGTGCGCAAGTCGGGCGTGCTGTCGCGCCATATTCACCCCTCGTGGGTGACGGGGTACGTCATCAAGGGGGCCTGGCGTTATCTGGAGCATGAATGGGTGGCCAGCCAGGGCTCGTTTGTGTATGAGCCACCGGGCGAGATTCACACCCTGGTGGTGGACGAAACGGCTGGCGTGCAGGAGATGATCACGTTCTTCAACATTCACGGCGCGATGATTTACCTGGACGAGCAAGGCAACACCACCGGGTACGAAGACGTGTTCACCAAGATCGCCATGTGCCGCCAGCACTACACCGACGTGGGGCTGGGTGCTGACTATGTGGACCAGTTTGTGCGCTGACCCTTTTTCCATTTGACCATTGTGGGCGCTGGAGCCTCGCCTTGCTTCAAGATGTGCGCATAACGCATATCTGGGTGAAAAACGATTGATTGTGAATTGAACCCATCGCTACTAACATCCTGATTGCAGGGTTCCAGAAACCCGCCTTTTATTTCACCTCATTTACTTCCGGAGACTCTCATGGCCCACGCTGCTTTCAACTGGCAAGACCCTTTTCTGCTCGACAGCCAACTGACCGACGACGAACGCATGGTGCGTGACGCGGCTGCGGCCTACTGCCAGGACAAGCTGCTGCCCCGTGTTACCCAGGCATTCCGCGACGGCACGACTGACGTGGCCATCTTCCGCGAAATGGGCGAGTTGGGCCTGCTTGGCCCCACGATTCCCGACAACTATGGCGGCCCCGGCCTGAACTACGTGGCCTATGGCCTGATTGCCCGCGAAGTGGAGCGTGTGGACAGCGGCTACCGCTCGATGATGAGCGTGCAAAGCTCGCTGGTGATGGTGCCTATTTTTGAATTTGGCACCGAAGCGCAGCGCCAGAAGTACCTGCCCCGGCTTGCCACCGGCGAGTGGATTGGCTGCTTCGGTCTGACCGAGCCCGACCACGGCTCCGACCCCAGCTCCATGATCACACGCGCGCAAAAAGTGGCGGGTGGCTACAAGCTCACAGGGGCCAAGATGTGGATCAGCAACAGCCCCATGGCCGACGTGTTTGTGGTCTGGGCCAAAGAGGTGTCCGAGACCGGCCAGGTCGGCCCGATTCGCGGCTTTATCCTGGAAAAAGGCATGAAGGGTTTGAGCGCACCGGCCATCCACGGCAAGGTGGGCCTGCGTGCTTCGGTCACCGGCGAAATCGTGATGGACAGTGTGTTCTGCCCAGAAGAAAACGCCTTCCCCGAAGTGCAAGGTTTGAAAGGGCCATTCACCTGCCTGAATAGCGCGCGTTACGGCATCGCCTGGGGTGCTCTGGGTGCGGCCGAAGACTGCTGGTTCCGCGCCCGTCAGTACACCATGGACCGCAAACAGTTTGGCCGCCCCCTGGCTGCTAACCAGTTGATTCAAAAGAAGCTGGCCGACATGCAGACCGAAATCGCACTCGGCCTGCAAGGCTGCCTGCGCCTGGGTCGCATGAAGGACGAAGGCACGGCCTCGGTCGAGCTGACCTCTATCTTGAAGCGCAACTCCTGCGGCAAGCCGCTCGACATTGCCCGCTTGGCGCGCGACATGATGGGCGGCAACGGCATCAGCGACGAGTTCGGCGTGGCCCGCCATCTGGTGAACCTGGAAGTGGTGAACACCTATGAAGGCACACACGACATCCACGCGCTGATTCTCGGCCGTGCGCAGACGGGTATCGCCGCATTTGCTAATTGAGCTCACCCCCGCGCTTTTTCACTGCGTGTAAACGCCACCCCCCTTGCAGGGGGCAACACCTGTGGCCCGGCAAAGCCGGTTCCACGGTGTTCCTGGAATGAAAACATAAACCCCAACTGCAACAATGACTGATAAAGCAACCCCCGGTGCACTCGACCACCTCAAAGTCCTCGACCTTTCCCGCGTTCTCGCTGGCCCCTATTGCGCCCAGATGCTGGCCGACCTGGGTGCGGATGTCATCAAGGTCGAACGCCCCGGCGAAGGCGACGACACCCGCAAGTGGGGGCCGCCCTTCATGCCCGATGCCGACGGCAACCCTACCAGCCATGCCACCTACTACCACTGCACCAACCGCAACAAGCGCGCGATGACGGTGGACATGTCCCAACCCGAAGGCCAGGCCATCATCAAACAGCTTGTGGCGCAAAGCGACATCGTGGTGGAGAACTTCAAGGTCGGCGGGCTCAAGGCCTATGGCCTGGACTACGAAAGCCTCAAGGCCGACAACCCCCGGCTGATTTACAGTTCGGTCACCGGCTTTGGGCAAAGCGGCCCCTACGCCCAGCGCGCGGGCTATGACCTGATGATTCAGGCCATGAGCGGCATGATGAGCATCACCGGCCACCCGGATGGTGCGCCCGGTGGCGGCCCCCTGCGTGTGGGCGTGGCCATCACGGATTTATTCACCGGCGTATTTGCATGCAGCTCCATTTTGGCGGCGCTGGAAGTGCGTCACCAGACCGGCAAGGGCCAGCACATCGACATGGCGCTGCTGGACTGCGGCATGGCCATGCTGGCAAACCAGGCCATTGGCTACCTCAACACCGGTGCCGTGCCGGGGCGCCAGGGCAACACCCACCCCAGCCTGGCACCGTACCAGGACTTCACCACGCTGGACGGCAAGATGCTGCTGGCCATCGGCAATGACGGCCAGTTCAGCCGCTTCGCCCACGCAGCCGGCAAACCGGAGTGGACGAGCGACCCGCGCTTTGCCACCACCAAGGCCCGCAACATCAATCGCGGCGAGTTGATCCCTGAAATGGAAGCCGTCACCCGCACGCAAACCACCGCCTACTGGATAGCGCTGTTTGACGACAAGGCCGTGCCCTGCGGCCCCATCAACAACATCAGCCAGTCTTTTGCCGATGAGCAGGTCAAGCACCGAGATATATGGGTAAAACAGCCTGTAGCCCACGTGGAAAAAGCTTCATCAGCTCTCAAAACAATAGCAACCGTGGCCAGCCCGCTGAGGCTGGTGGACACGCCGCCCGTGTTGCGCCGCGCACCGCCTGCGCTGGGCGAGCACACCGATGAGGTGCTGGCCGGGTTGGGTTTTGACCCGGCCCGGATTGCAGCGTTGCGTGAGGGCGGCATTGTTTAGGCTGCGTTTCAGATAACGTTTCCTCGTTAGCACGATGTGACCGAGGGGATGCATTACCCGTGGCACCGGTTGACGTTTCGCAGCAACTCATTGCATGGATTGAGCTGCGCTAGGCACAAATTTTGGCATTGAGATTAGACCCATATAGATATAATCCCTGATGTCTCTAGCCAACGACAATTCCAAACCCTTGTTGTGGGTAGGCTCCACCAAGAAAGATCTTCAAGCCATGCCTGACGAGGTGCAAGACACCTTTGGGTATGCACTGCATTTAGCGCAGACGGGTGGCAAACATGCGCAAGCCAAACCGTTAAAGGGCTTTGGCTCTGCCGGTGTGCTGGAAGTGGTGGAGAGTCAGGCGGGCAGCACGTATCGCGCTGTCTATACCGTGAAACTTGCTGGCGCTGTGTACGTGCTGCATTGCTTTCAGAAGAAGTCCGTCTCAGGCATTGCCACCCCCAAGCCCGATATGGACTTGGTACGCGACCGGCTTAAGGCCGCCATGGCACACGCCGCGCAGTAGCTAGCAACAAGCGTATTCAAAGGAGTTCCCCATGAGCACGATCACTATCGAAAAAGGCGGTGGCAATGTCTATGCCGACCTTGGCATGGCCGATGCACAAGAGATGTTGGTCAAAGCCAAACTGGCCAGCAAAATTGGCGACATCATCAAGCGCCAAAACCTGACTCAGCAGCAAGCTGCTGAACTGCTGGCCATGTCGCAGCCCAAAGTATCCAAGCTGCTCAGCGGGCAATTCCGTGGCATTAGCGAAGCCAAGATGCTCGAGTGCCTGTCCCGACTGGGGCGCGATGTGGACATTGTGGTGAAACCCGCCCGACGACGCCCAGTGGCTGGGACGTTGGGCCGGGTCAATGTAGTGTTTGCTTGAGCCAGCCAAATCACTCAAGGAGGCAGCAAAAAATGACGACCCTACCAGGTGCTGCGCAAATGGCACGACGACAGGCGCGTTACGGGGCTCAGCCACAGCCGTTTATAGGCTGAGGCCTTGGATTTTGGTTCAACCCAACTCAGTCAGGTGCTGCTTCAAAAAGCTGAAGCCCCAGCCAGCACGCTCACGTGGGTAGGCAAACCCGTCCTGGATGTGCATCTGGTTGTCAATGATCGGGTCAATCCAGTCAAATGACTCGGCACCATACGGGTTGGGCACGGTGCACAGCAGGGGCACGTCGTAGTCTTTGTAGTAATGCGGCAGCACGGGCAGTTTGAAGCTGTGTGCCAGCAAGGCCGACTCACGCCAGGCCTCCACGCCGCCAATGCGAATGATGTCGGGCTGCCACAGGTCGATGGCATTGCGCTCAATCAGCGCCTTTAGGGGTTCCACATCGTATTCACGTTCGCCCATGGCCAGGGCGATGCCGGTTTTCTGACGCAACAGCTGGTAACCGGCGTAGTCGTTGTGATGAAGCGGCTCTTCAAACCAGTGAATGCCGATTTGACTTGCCAGCGTTGACAGCTTGATGGCGCTGGAGACATCCATGCCCTGATTCGCGTCCATCATGATCTTCAGGTGCGGGCCAATGGCCTCGCGCACCTTTCGCAGCCTGGCAATGTCGCGCTCCAGATCGGGCGAACCTACTTTGATCTTGACGGCATGAAACCCACGCCGCTGGTAGTCAAGCACTTCGCTCAGCAACTCTTCATCGGAGTAAGACAGCCACCCGCCACTGCCATACACCGGGACACGCGTGACCGTGGTGCCCAGCACCTTCCAGATCGGTTGGCCGAGTTGCTTGGTCCAGGCATCCCACATGGCGACGTTGAGCGTGGCTGCGGCCCACTTCTGCAGCCCGTTTTCACCAAAATATTCGTGCGCCTGCTGGATTTCCTTGATGAATCGGCCCGTCTCATAGGGTTTGAATTTCCCGGCCAACAACACGTCTCTGGCATCTTTCAATGCGCCCTCTATGGCG
>JANOAP010000257.1:0-3545 GCA_031411175.1 Rhodoferax sp.
GCCACCTGCAAGGCGGCGCTGCTGCCCTTTGGCGAGGACAAATACCCGCGCTTCAAAAAGTGGTGTGAAGAGTACTTGTTTCTGAAGCACCGGCAGGAGCATCGCGGCGTGGGCGGCATTTTCTTTGATTACTTTTCGGAATCCGGCTTTGAGGCCAGTTTTGCCTTGCAGCGCAGTGTGGGCGATGCGTTTTTAAAGGCCTATCTGCCGATTGTGGAGCGCCGCAAGGGCCTGGCCTACGGCCAGCGTGAGCGCGACTTCCAGCTCTACCGGCGTGGCCGGTATGTTGAATTCAACCTGGTGTGGGACCGGGGCACGCACTTTGGCCTGCAATCGGGCGGGCGCACCGAGTCTATTTTGCTGTCCATGCCGCCCATGGCCACCTGGGCCTACCAGCAGCGCCCGGCCGTCGGTACGCCAGAAGGTGATTTGTACACAAAATTTCTGGTGCCAAAGGACTGGGTTTGACGGCGATGCGCCTGCGGCTGGGCCTGTTTGGCGGCGCGTTCGATCCGCCGCACAACACGCATGCGGCCTTGATCGCCCTGGCCGTCGAACAGCTTCAGCTGGATGAGTTGCGCGTCTTTCCCACCGGGGTGGCCTGGCATAAGCCTAGACAACTCACGCCCGCAGTTCATCGCGTCGCCATGGCTGCACTGGCTTTTTCACCGATCCCGCATGTGGTGGTGGACGACCGGGAAACCCGGCGTGCCGGCCCCAGCTATACGGTGGACACTTTGCGTGAACTCAAAGCAGAAGAACCCCAGGCTGAATTGTTCCTGGTGATGGGCGGCGACCAGGCCCGGGCGCTGACCTCTTGGCATGAATGGAGGGCCATTTTGCAACTTGCTATAATTTGTGTAGCTGACCGAAGAGATTCAACGGGGGCTACCCCCGGATTTTTACCGCCAACTGGGCTGGAATCACGTTATCTGCGGCTGGAATTGCCCCCAAGCGCCGTCAGCGCGTCGGAAATCCGTGCCCGCGTTGCCACCCATCGAAGCGTTGCCCCTCTGGTTTGTGAACCCGTTGCGCGCTATATTGACCACCATCACTTTTACCAGACCGTTTGATGACTACTGAAACCGCCGCCAAAAAAGACATCCAGAAACTTCAGCGCGCCATCGTCGATGGCCTTGAAGACGTCAAGGCCCAGGACATCCAGGTGTTTGACACCGAGCATTTGTCCGCGCTGTTCGAGCGCGTCATTGTGGCGTCGGGCACCTCCAACCGGCAGACCAAGGCATTGGCAGCCAGCGTGCGCGATGCGGTGCGCGAGGCTGGTTTCGCCAAGCCACGGGTGGAGGGCGAGGCCAACGGCGAGTGGATCATTGTGGATTGCGGTCCGGCGGTGGTGCATATCATGCAGCCCAGCTTCCGTCAGTATTACCACCTCGAAGAGCTCTGGGGTGAAAAACCCGTGCGTCTGAAGTTTGGCTCGGCCAAACCGGCACAGGCTGAATCGGCCAAGCCGGAGAAGGTGGCAAAACCTGCGCCCAAAGTACCGACCGACATCAAGCGTTCCAATGCGGCCAAGAAGGGCGTAGCGGAAGCCTTCCCGTCCAAAGCGCAGCTTAAGAAAGAGGAGCAGGGCAAGTCGGCCGCCGCCAAGGCACCTGCTAAACGGACGGTGGCAAAAAAGGTCTCTGCCAAAACGGGGGCTGTGAAAGCGCCATCGACTACAGCGTCCAAGCCGACCAAAGTCACCGTGAATGCGCCGACTTCAGCGACCACCAAAAAAGCGGCTGCAAAAAAAGTGGCGGCCAAAAAGGCCCCGGCAAAAAAAGTACCCAACCGCAAGGCCTGAAACCGGCTGAGTCACCCAGGCTTGGATCGGCGTGAAGCTGATGATCGTGGCGGTCGGGCTGAAGGTGCCCGACTGGGCCCAAACCGCTTGGGACGATTACGCGAAGCGGTTTCCGTTTGAGCTGAAGGTCGAACTGAAAGCCGTCAAAACCGAGCCACGCGGCTCCAAAACCCTTGAAACCCTTTATGCCGCAGAGCGTTTGCGCATTGAAGCCGTCATTCCCAAAGGCTGCCGGGTCGTCGCGCTGGACGAGCGGGGCACCCCACTCACCACGCTGGCCCTGGCCCAGAAACTTAAAACCTGGCAGCTGGAGAGTGACGACGTGGCCTTGGTCATCGGTGGGCCGGATGGTCTTGACCCGGCTTTCCGCCAGGCCGCCCATGAACGTATACGGCTGTCGGATTTGACCCTGCCCCATGCGTTTGCGCGTGTGCTCTTGATCGAGCAGCTCTATCGCGCCTGGTCGATCAATGCCGGGCACCCGTACCATCGGGAATAATGACATGACCCCCACGCTTTTCACTTCGTGTAACACGCTGCCCCCCGAGGGAGCTAATTCCCCTAGGGGCGGCCCGTCGGGGACTTCATGAACCCCTTCATTTACCTCGCCTCTCAGAGCCCGCGCCGTCGCCAGTTGCTGGAGCAGTTGGGTGTGGCGTATGAACTGTTGCTGCCCGACGCACACGAAGATGCTGAATTGCTTGAAACGGTGCAGGGCAAGGAATCACCCGCAGCCTATGTAAAGCGCGTCACGGCGCTCAAACTCGATGCTGCCCTGGTGCGGCGAAAGCAGCGTGGGTTGCCGCCAGCGCCCATCCTCTGCTCCGACACCACGGTGGCCTGCGGGCGCACCATTTATGGCAAACCGGTGGATGCGGCAGACGCACGTCGCATGCTGGGCGAGTTGTCAGGTCAAACCCACCGTGTTTTGACTGCCGTGGCGATAGGTACACTCCGCAAAAGAGTGCATACCCTGAGCGAATCGAAGGTGACATTTGCCAGCTTGAGCCGTGCGCAAATCGCCGCTTACGTGGCCAGTGGCGAGCCCATGGGAAAAGCCGGTGCGTATGCGGTGCAGGGCAGGGCGGCCGCGTACCTGTCGCATATCAACGGCTCGTACTCTGGCATCATGGGTCTGCCCCTGTTCGAGACAGCGCAATTGTTGCGTTCACTCGGGTTCAGGTTAGTGTGACGGGCCAATTTCCGGATTGAGAGCAATGCAAGAAGACATTCTGATTAACTGGTCACCGCAGGAAACACGCGTGGCCGTGGTTGAAAACGGTGCGGTTCAGGAACTGCACGTTGAGCGCACGCTGGAGCGCGGGCTGGTCGGAAATGTTTACCTGGGCAAGGTGGCGCGTGTTTTACCGGGAATGCAGTCGGCATTCATTGACATTGGTTTGGAGCGTGCCGCATTTCTTCATGTGGCAGATGTGTGGCACCGCCAGCCCGATGGCGAGCCACCAGGCGCGATGCGGGGCACGCAGCCGCAAATCCCCATAGAGCGGCAGGTGTTTGAGGGCCAGGCGCTGACCGTGCAGGTCATCAAGGACCCGATTGGCACCAAGGGTGCGCGCCTTTCCACGCAGATCAGCATCGCCGGACGCCTCCTGGTGTTCCTGCCCCAGGATGACCATGTGGGTGTTTCACAAAAAATCCCATCCGGGCAACGCGACGAATTGCGCGGCCGCCTGCAGGCGCTGACCAGCGACCAGGGCGGTGGGTTCATTTTTCGAAC
>JANOAP010000258.1:0-7581 GCA_031411175.1 Rhodoferax sp.
CGTCTTGCACAGCCCGATCACGGGACGCCTGTCGGCCCCACACCAGAACGTCCATGCCAAATGCCTAGCCATAACCGGCCACAAGATGGCCGATTTTCCCGTAGCCCCAGATGCCAAGCGTCTTGCCCTTGAGCACCACACCCAGACAAAAATTGGCCGGCATGGAGCCCGACTTCAACCCGGACTGTTGCCAGACACCATGTTTGAGATTGCCGATGTATTGTGGCAAACGCCGCATGGCCGCCATGACCAGAGCCCAGGTCAACTCGGCCGCTGCGGTAGGAGAGCCAGTGCCCTCTGCTACTGCGATACCCCGTTCGGTACAAGCCTGCACGTCAACATGGGTGCCGATTCGACCGGTTTGTACGATCAATTTGAGTTTGGGCAATTTTTCGATCAAAGCACGGGTGATCTGCGTGCGCTCACGAATCAGGACAATGACGTCGGCGTCTTTGAGCCGGATAGAGAGCTGCCCCAAACCCTTGACCGTATTGGTGTACACCTTGGCGGGAAACGCTTCTAGCCGGGCAGCACAGGCCAGCTTGCGAACGGCGTCCTGATAGTCATCCAAAATCACAATGTTCATGACCTTATTGTGCCTTGCCCTTGATTGATTTCGGGACCGGTAGCGCAAGCCGGGTCGTGCAGAGTTTCGACAACAGCGTTAGCATCGCGGCTGTTCATTCATTCCAAGGAAATTCCCCATGTCAATCACCATGTCATCTGCCTGCTTGCCCGTCTGTACCAGCATGCTCACCAACCTGAGTCATTTTCTGGACAAGGCGCAGGAATTTGTTGATGCTAAAAAATGTGACCCGGCTGCGCTGACACAGTACCGCTTGGCACCCGATATGCTGCCATTCACGCGCCAGGTTCAAATTGCCTGTGATGCGGCCAAGAACGGCGTGGCACGCCTGTCAGGCGTGGAGGCTCCGAAATTTGAAGACAACGAAGCTAGCTTGTCAGAGTTGAAGGCGCGAATCAAGAAAACCCTGGATTTCCTTGCCACCGTGCCGACTGCCAAACTCGACGGGACAGAAGCCAAGGACATCACGTTTCCAGTGGGCAAAGATGCAACCCGAACGATGTCGGGTGAGGCTTATCTGAAGCACAACATGCTTCCCAACCTGTACTTTCACGTCACAACCGCCTACGCCATTCTGCGCCACAACGGCGTGGATATTGGCAAACGCAATTTCTTGACGGGCGCCTCAGCCTAAGACATTTCGCCCCCGCCTACTTAGCCCCCGCTTCTTTAGCTAGTGCCGGGCGGCTTCGCGTGCGGCCAGCCTGTCAAGCTCGGCGCAGACATCAGCCATGCGCCCGGAAATCACCATGCGTCCGGCGCTTGCCGGTGCCTGACCGGCCTCCACCACCCGAACCATGCGCACTGCCGAAACCGGTTTGCGTGAGGGCGGGGCTGCTTTGCAGGCCCCCAATGGTCGCAGGGCAGGTGCCGCACGCCCGCAGACGATTTTTGCCTGGGCTCGGCCATTGCGGTTGATGCTCGCAACCGAATTCGCCGCATGGGGTTGCTTTTGCAAATGCCCTGGCTTTGTTTTGAGTGAGGGACGAACCACAGGAATGGCATCGGTCACCAGCCAGTGAAAAAATACCTGAAAGGGTGCCAATATCCCCGGTACGGCAAACGTGGCAATGCTCATAGGTGACCTTCTAAATCGACAAAATGAAACAGCAGGATTTCGAGACGCCCGTACGGCGCGGCTTCTACATCAGCATGGTGTTGCGGATCAGGCCCACAGCGAGGCCTTCAATTTCAAACGGTTCCCCTGGCTCGACCACGATGGTCTGGTAGTCGGGGTTTTCGGGGTGCAGCTCGATCAGGTGCTTGTTGCGTTTGAAGCGTTTGACGGTGACTTCATCACCCAGCCGCGCCACCACGATCTGCCCATTTTTGGCGTCTTTGGTGGCCTGAACGGCGAGCAGGTCGCCGTCCATGATGCCGGCATCGCGCATGGACATGCCACGCACTTTGAGCAGGTAATCGGGCTTGCGTTGAAACAGGCTGTTTTCGACGTAATAGGTTTGGTCAACGTGCTCCTGCGCAAGAATGGGGGAGCCTGCAGCAACCCGGCCAATCAGCGGCAGCGCCAACTGGGCCAAACCGGGCAAAGGCAACGAGAATTGCTTGTTGCGGGATTCATTGATGGACCGGAGCGCATCACTTTTAAGGCGAATGCCACGCGAGGTACCGCTCACCAGTTCAATCACGCCTTTGCGGGCCAGGGCCTGCAAGTGCTCTTCGGCAGCGTTGGCAGATTTAAAACCCAGTTCGGTGGCGATTTCTGCACGCGTGGGTGGCGCACCGGTACGGGCAATGGCGCTCTGAATGAGGTCCAGAATCTGCTGCTGGCGGGCGGTGAGCTTCACCTGGAAGCTGGGCAAGTCGATCATGATGACTCCTTGGTAACGGGGTACTGGCTTAATATCCAGTAACTGTATTTTTAACCAGTTTTAAAAAGTTTGCAACGGTATTGCTAAAAATATGTCGCTAAAAATAAACAAAAAATTGGTGGTGCTGGGAACCGGCGGCACGATTGCGGGCACTGCCGCCACGGCGGGCGACAACATTGGCTATACCGCGGCCCAGGTGGGCGTGGCGCAGTTGTTGCTGGCCATTCCGGCCCTGGCGCAGATGCCGTGCGTGCTGGTGTCCGAACAGGTGGCCCAGATTGACAGCAAGGACATGAGTCATGCCGTCTGGCAGGCCCTGGCAGAGCGCGCAAGCCATTTTCTGGCACAGCCGGACGTGCAGGGCATCGTGATCACCCATGGCACCGACACGCTCGAAGAAACGGCATATTTCCTGCACGCAGTTCTACCCGCGCCGCTGCTTGCTGCCAAGCCCGTGGTGTTGACATGCGCCATGCGCCCGGCCAGCGCCATGGTGCCGGACGGCCCGCAGAATTTGCTGGATGCATGCGCCGTGGCCCTGACCCCTGGCGCGGCAGGCGTAGTGGCCGTGTGTGCGGGCAGTGTTCACGGCGCGGTGGATGTGCAAAAGCAGCACACTTACCGGGTTGATGCCTTCAGCTCGGGCGACAGCGGGCCACTGGGCTATGTGGAGGAGGGGCGTGTGCGTTTATTGAGAAATTGGCCTGAAGCCCGCGTGGAATCAGCTCAATCAGCTATTGAAATGATAGCTACTCTTGTAAGTTGGCCACGGGTAGAGATTGTGATGAACCATGCGGGCGCCGGCGGCGGTATGGTGGATGCGCTGGTGTCGCAGGCCGCAGAGGGCCATGCAGACCCGGTGCGTGGCATTGTGGTGGCCGCTACCGGCAACGGTACCCTACACAGCGGGCTGGAGGCTGCCTTGATGCTCGCCCAAAGCACGGGTGTGAAGGTGGTGTGCGCCACGCGCTGTGCGCAAGGGCGGGTGCTGCCCACGCCCAGCAGCCGGTTTCCCGACTCACAAGGGCTTTCACCCGTGAAGGCGAGGGTGGCGCTGATGTTGTCGTTGCTGGAAGACGCTGACTGAGACTGTCCGTGGCTGTGTGGGGCCGGTTGATCAGTCTGCCAGTGCCGCAAAGGCGCGGGCCATGATCTCATCCACGCTGCCCATGCCGCTGATCGCACGGTATTTCGGGGCTGCCGCTGGCTCGGCTTTGGCCCAGTCGGAGTAATAGGCCACCAGGGGACGTGTCTGGGCGCTGTACACGTCCAGCCGCTTCTTCACGGTTTCTTCCTTGTCGTCGTCACGCTGGATCAGCGGCTCGCCGGTCACGTCATCCATGCCCGCCACTTTTGGGGGGTTGAACTTGACGTGGTAGGTGCGCCCGGACGCGGTGTGCGAACGGCGACCGCTCATGCGTTCAATGATGGCTTCAAAGGGCACGTCGATTTCCAACACGTAATCCAGATTCACAGCCGCTGCCTTCATGGCATCGGCCTGAGGCAGGGTGCGTGGGAAGCCGTCAAACAAAAAGCCCTTGGCGCAATCCGGCTGGCCCAGACGCTCCTTGACCAGATTGATGATCAAGCCATCGCTGACCAGTCCGCCGGAATCCATGACCTTTTTGGCTTCAATGCCCAGTGGGGTTCCCGCCTTGACCGCAGCGCGCAACATGTCGCCGGTCGAGATTTGCGGGATGCCGTATTTCTGGCAAATGAAGGTGGCCTGCGTGCCTTTGCCCGCACCAGGTGCGCCCAACAATATCAGTCTCATGGAATTCCTCGGATCGATTTAAAACTAGGCGGCGTTGCTGGCAGCCCGTTTGACACGGGCACGCCGCAGCGCTTCATCTTAAGCAAGAATAGCACGTCGAGGCCCGCGTTTTGCAGACGGCATGCAAGAGAAGCCTTCACTTCAGCAATTGACGTACCCGCTCAAGGTCCTCGGGCGTATCGACACCTGGACCCGGCGCATGTGCGGTGACGTGCACCGCGATACGATGCCCGTGCCACAGTGCCCGCATTTGCTCAAGCGCTTCTGTCACCTCGACCGGTGCCTGCGGCAAGCCCGGGAACTGGCGCAAGAACCTGACACGGTAGCCGTAGATGCCGATATGCCGTAGGGGGCGTATGCCTTGCAGCGCCTTGGGATGTGCCTGCTGCGCCCACCAGTCCTGGCCAGGCAGGTCACGTGCAAACGGAATGGCTGCGCGACTGAAATACAGGGCGAGGCCAGCGGCATCCAGCACCACCTTGACGACGTTGGGGTTCTGGAACTCGGCCAGGCTCTCAATGCCGTGGGCCGCCGTGCTCATGCTGGCCTCGGGTCGTGCGCCCAGCAGTTTGGCCACTGCACTCACCAGCGCCGGATCCATCAGGGGTTCGTCGCCCTGCACATTGACCACAATATGATCGTCAGGCAGGCCCAGGATCGCGCAGGCTTCGGCCAGACGGTCGCTGCCCGAGGGGTGATCAGACCGGGTCAGTACGGCTTCAATGTGATGAGCCTGGCAGGCGGCCATGATCTCGGCGCTGTCGCAGGCCACCACGACCCGTATGGGCTGCGTGCCAGCCACCTGACGTGGCGTGACCCGCTGTGCCACGCGCACCACCATGGGGACGCCGCCCAGATCGGCCATAGGCTTGTTGGGTAGCCGGGTTGACGCCTGACGTGCCGGAATCAGGATGGTGTAGGGTGACAGGTGCTGGGGGCGTGCCATAGTCACAGCCCCAGCTCCTCATCGGTCATGACACGCGCTTCGTTTTCCAGCAGGATGGGGATGCCGTCGCGCACCGGGTAGGCCAGCCGCGCGCTGCGCGAGAGCAGTTCCTGGGTCTCGCGGTCGTACTCCAGGGCGCCTTTAGTCACGGGGCAAACCAGCAGTTCAAGAAGTCGTGTGTCCATGGTGGGATGATAACTTTGTCACCGTGCTGTCAATGGCTGCAAGAAAGGCCGCTTCCAGCGTGATGGCCAGGGGAACCGCCAGCACCTGTGGGTGGTTGCGCCACAGCTTGACAGCGTCTTTCTCAGTGCAAATCAATGCCTGACCCACGTGGAATGGGCTTGACCAGCTATCAAAACTGTAGTGATCTGGCAATGCCAAGGTGTGCGCCAGCGTCAAGCCCTGGGCCCGCAGCATGTCAAAGAACTTCTCTGGCTGGGCAATCGCCGCCAGCGCGACCAGGGGCTGGCCACGCAGTTCCGCCAGTGGAACCACACTGCCGTCAGACCGTATCGCATGGGCTGCCAAGCTGCGTTTGGCCGAGAAGCCCGCATTGAAAGCGCGGTGCTCGCCGGTGTGCAGCAACAGGGTTTCAATCGGCGACCACAGCTCGCCACCCTGAGCTTCCCCGCGCGTGCTCTTTGTGGTGCGGCTGCGGATGGCAGGCCGGGGCCAGGGTTCACGCAGCGGCCCGGCAGGCAGCAAAAAGCCGTTGCCAATGCCCCGGTCATCGAATACACAAATCTCCAGATCACGCTGCAGGGCGTAGTGTTGCAGGCCATCGTCGCAAACAATTACCTGGGTATCGGGGTACTTGGCCAGCAAGGCCTGCGCCGCTTCAACGCGCCTAATCGCTACAAAAACAGGAGCGCCTGTATCCCGGTGGATAAGGGTTGGCTCGTCACCCACTTCCTGAGTCGTGCTGCTGGAAAGCACCTCCCGACAGTCCTGCGCGCTTCGCCCATGGCCACGCGACACCACGCCCACCTTCAGGCCACGGGCCTGTAAATGCCTGACCAGCGCCATCACCACCGGGGTTTTGCCAGCACCCCCCGCGACCACATTGCCCACCACGATGACGCAGGCTGGCACGCGATGGGTTTCCATCAGGCCCTCCCTGAACTGCCAGCGCCTGATCGCAACGGCCAGCCCGTAAAGCAGAGAGACGGGCCACAGCAGCCAAGGCAACAGTCCCCGATGGGCCCATGCCCTTTGCAAGGTCTGCTGAAAGGTGTGGGTCAGTGTCGGCAGCCCAGGCGCAGGCGGCGCAGTCGGCTGCGACTGCCTGGCCATGGTGCTACTTCTTCCCGGCCTGTGCCGAAGACTGCGTCGCGAAGGTGATCTGATTCAAGCCGCTGCGCCGGGCCGCTTCCATCACGGTGACAACGGCCTGATGGCGGGCACTGGCATCGGCACTGATGACGACAACCGTTTCCTTACCCGCCTTGGCCCCGTCGGTCAGGGCTGCGGACAAGGCTTCAAGGCTGCGTCCCGCCACAGGGACACGGTTGACGCCGTACACGCCCTCACTGCTCACCGAGACCAGCAATTCCTTGGGGTAGTCGCGCTGCGCATCCGTGTCTGCCACGGGCAATTTCAGTTGCAGCTCGGTGTACTTGTTGTAGGTGGTCGACAGCATGAGGAAGATTAGCACCACCAACAGCACGTCAATGAACGGGATCAGATTGATCTCGGGCTCTTCCTTCTGACGGGACCGGAAATTCATGGGCTGAATCTTTCAGATGCAAAGAGGTTTCGCCGCCGGGCCGCCCCAAGGCGCAATGCGGCCCCCTCGGGGGGCAGGGAGCCACACGAAGTGGGTGACCGTGGGGGTCATTTCCGCAATGTATTGAGGTGCCGGACCAGGCGTTCAGAGGCCAATTCGAGCGTCAACAAATACTCGTCAACGCGGGCCCGGAAATACCGCCAGAAGATCAGCGAGGGAATCGCCACAATCAGGCCAAACGCCGTGTTGTACAGCGCCACGGAGATGCCGTGCGCCAGTTGTGCCGGATTGCCACCGGTGGCCCCGCCTGCAGGCGATTGGGAGCCAAAGATCTCGATCATGCCAACCACCGTGCCAAACAAGCCCATCAGCGGCGCTGCCGAGGCGATGGTGGCCAGCGCGCTGAGGTAACGCTCCAGGCGGTGCGCCACCACCCGCCCGGTGCCTTCCATGGTGGCCCGCAAGTCGGCCTCGCTGCAGCGTGGGTTGGCGTTCAGCGCACGAAATCCGCTGGCCAGCACCTCGCCGAGCGCCGAGTTCTGCTCCAGTTGCGCCACCACATCCAGCGCTGGCACGGCGGTGCGCGACACGCTCAGCGCCTCGTCCAGCAGTTTGGGCGGTGCCACCTTGGAAGTTTTCAGGCTCAGGAAACGTTCAATGACCAGCGCCATCGCCAGAATGGAGCAGGCAACCAGCGGCCAGATGGGCCAGCCTGCG
>JANOAP010000259.1:0-6184 GCA_031411175.1 Rhodoferax sp.
TAATGTGGTCGCCTCCTCGTTTGCGGGTCTGGCCTGGGCCTCGGGCTGGTTTGTGATGCTTCCGCAGAATCTGGGTGTTGAGCTGGCGCTGCTGACCGCTATTTTGGTGACGGTGTGTTCCGTATCGTCCAATACCATGGCGAGTCACCCCTTGAGCATGCAAGCTTTTCTGACGATGGCACTTGCACCGGCTGCCGGGGCGCTCTTGCTGCACGGTGGCAAGTCCGAGAGTCTTTTGAGTCTGTGCCTCATCTGCTGTCTGTTGGCGCTCATCCTGATCGGAATGCGCTCCGCACGCGTTTTGCTGGATCACCTCAATGCCCAGGACCAGTCCCGCAGGGCGGTTCAGGAAGCCCGGGCGGCGCGTGAGCAGGCCGAGTCCACCACCCTGGCCAAGTCACGCTTTCTGGCCAACATGAGCCATGAATTGCGCTCGCCGCTCAATGCGGTCATTGGTGCAGCCCAACTTCTCAAGGCCGAAGGTGCGGACGCGGATATCCAATCGCAACTGGTCGATGCCATCCAGCGAAGCGGCAAAAACCTGCTGGGGCTGATTGAAAACATCCTGGACATTTCGCGCATTGAGGCCGGAGAAATGCATCTTGCGCTGGCCGACTTCCATCTGCCGGATTGTGTCGACACCGCCCTGGCCACTGCCGCGCTGGCGGCCCGGGCCAAGGGCCTGTCACTGGCGTGCATTGTTGACCCGGGTGTGCCGCCGTGGCGTCACGGCGACGCACTGAGGCTTCGGCAGATTCTGCTCAACCTGCTGGGCAACGCCGTCAAGTTCACGCCGTCTGGCGATGTCGTGTTGCGTGTGACGCGCGGCAGGCAGGAAGGCGATGTGCACATCAGCGTCACAGACACTGGCGTGGGCATCCCCGCTGAATCATTGCCGTATATTTTTGAGCCGTTTCGCCAGGCTGATGATGCCTCCAGCCGACGCTTTGGGGGCAGCGGCCTGGGTCTTTCCATCGTGCACCAGTTGGTTGTGGCGATGGGCGGGCGCATTGAAGTTCAAAGCCAGGCGACCCTGGGCACCAGTTTTGAGGTCGATCTGCCACTGCCCCTGGCCCTGAACCTGCCAGCGCCAACGGCCCCGCTGGGCATACCCATTGCTTATTTCGAACCTCATGAGCCCAGCGCGCAGGCGCTTGATGCCCTTTTGAAAAACCTGGGCTGCATGGGCCAGAGGGTTCGCACCGGCAAAGATCTGCACCGCTGGCTGACGGAGTTGGGTGAAGAGTCCGGCCCCCCGTGGCTGCTGCTTGCCAGTGACAACCCCCAGGCCCTTGGCGTGATTGAGGGCGCGGTTGATCAGGTCGAGCCTGAATGTGTGATTGGCATGACGCGCGGGGATGCCCTGAACAAAGCCGCACCGGCACAGACGCTCAAGCTGCCACACAACATCGTCAAGCCTGTGTTGCGCGCAGAACTCGTCAGCAGGCTCGGTACCCTGCGGCGCCAGGCATCCAGTCGACCCATGACGATGTCGTCGCGGCTCAGCGTGCAAGGCCTGCTCGACCCCGTCGCGCAGGTGTTGGTGGTGGAAGACGATGCGCTGAACCAGCTGATCGTGTGTCGCCTTCTCGGTCACGGGGGTTATGAGGCCACCGCAGCCAATGACGGGGCGCAGGCCCTGGAGCTGGTCGCGTCGCAAACCTTTGACCTGGTGTTGATGGACTGGCAAATGCCTGATATGGACGGGCTGGAGGTCACCCGCCGCATGCGGGCGGGTGAGGCAGGCCCCCTGGGCATCGCGATTCCCATCGTAGCCCTGACGGCCAACGCCTTCGCCGAAGACCGCGCGGCTTGCCTGGCAGCGGGCATGAACGACTTTCTGACCAAGCCCGTACAAAGTGAGCTTTTGCTGGCCACGGTCAGGCAGTGGACGGGCCTGGGCCTGCCGCAGCCGGAACAGCCCGTGCACCAGCATCCAGCCATCAACCGGTCCGAAATGCGGCCACCGGCGTTTGATGCGTCGGTCATGGCGGCTTTGCCGATGGTGGTCGATGGTTCCGAGCCCCAGTATGCGCAGGAGCTTATGACCATGTTCACGGAATCGCTCACACAGACGCTAGCCGATATGGAAGAGGCGATTGCAAAGCACGACAACGTGAAGCTGCGCCGCCTGGTGCACACGCTCAAGTCGTCCAGTGCAACGGTCGGTGCCGTGGAACTGGCCGCGCTGGCCGAGGCCAACGAGTACCGCCTGCGCAAGGGTCAGGAGCCCGCGCCCGAGCTGCTTCAAGTCATGACTCAGGCAGTGTCCCGGCTGCGGCTCTCCCTGCCTGATGATGTGAGTGTGGCATCCTCAGGTATGGGGCAACCTTCATGATGCCGGTCAAACCTGCCTTGGGTGAAAAACCAATGACAACCAGTGCCCCCGTCGATCCTGATGCTCACCTGTTGGTGGTGGACGATGACATGCTTCTGCGCAGCATGGCCGTGAAGGCGCTGCGCCATGCAGGATTCACCGTGAGCGACGCCAGCAGCGGCGAAGATGCCCTGGACAAATACGCCCGCTATACGTACGACCTGGTGCTCCTGGACGTGATGATGCCGGGGCTGGACGGCTACCAGGTGTGCCAGCAAATCCGCGCCTTGCCGGGCCGGGCACGGGTTCCCATTCTCATGCTCACCGGCCTGCACGACACCGAATCGATCGAGCTGGCCTACCAGCATGGTGCCACCGACTTCATCACCAAGCCCATCAACTGGACGCTGCTGTCCCACCGGGTGCGCTACGCGCTGCGTGCCAGCGAGGCGGCAGAGACCCTGCTGCGCAACAATGAAGTGCTGGTGCGCGCGCAGCGTATGGCCAGCATGGGCACCTGGCAGGCGTTCAAGGCGCGGCCGCTGGTGTTTTCGGACCCCCTTGTCTCGCTGTTCATGATGCCGCCTGACGTGGTCGCCGACTGTAGCGCGGCGCAAATCCTGGAGCGCGTGGTGCCGCAAGACCGTGACCGGGTGGGGGAAGCCAGGCGCCAACTGGCCTCACGCGGCACGTCGTACCAGATCGAGTTTCAGCTGGAGCGCTACGACGGTGCCATCCGCACCGTGTTTGAGCAGGGCACGCTGATCCTGGACGAGTCTGCTGTGCCCATCGGTATGGAAGGCATTACCCAGGACATCACGGAACGGGCCCAGGCGCAACACCAGATACGCCAGCTGGAAAATTTTGACGCGATCACCGGCCTGCCTAACCGCAAGTTCTTTGCGGAACTGTGCACGGGGCCGCTGGACTGGGCCAGGCAGCACGACAGCCAGTCGGCCATGATTCACGTGGACATTGACCGTTTCAAGGGTGTCAATGACGCGTTTGGCCGTGCCCAGGGCGATTTGGTCTTGCAGGCGCTGGCTGAGCGGCTGCGGCCCTGGGCCGGGCGGTCGTCCATCACGGCGGTTGTCAGCGGTACCGAGCCGGCCAAGGGCGTGCTGGCGCGCATCGGCAGCAATTCGTTTTCGCTGCTGTTGAGCAATATCGCCAGCCAGGAGCAGGCCTCTACCGTGGCCTTGCGCCTGCTCAAGGCGGTGAGTGAACCCATCACCATCCAGGCGCAACCCGTGGTGATGTCGGCCAGCATTGGCGTGGCCTTGTACCCCGGCGACGCCCAGACCTTGCCTGACCTTGCCAGTTGTGCCGAGCAGGCCGCCTATGCTGCCAAGAGCGCTGGCCGTGCGCAGCACCGGTTTTTTGATGAACAAATGAATGCGCACGCCGCACGCCGGTTGCTGCTGGAATCAGACCTGCGCCGCGCCATCGGCGACGGTGAGCTGCGCCTGCATTTTCAGCCCAAGGTCGATGCCGCCACGGGTCGCATTGTGGGTGCGGAAGCGCTGGTGCGCTGGCAGCATTGGGAGCGCGGCCTGCTGCCGCCTTTCGAGTTCATTCCGCTGGCGGAAGAGACCGGGTTGATTTTGCCGTTGACCGATTGGGTGCTGGAAAGCGCCTGTCATTCCATCCGGCATTGGCTGGACGCCGGCCTGCCACGCGTGCCCATCTCGGTCAACCTGGCCGCACCCAGCCTGACCGACCCCACGCTGCTGGGCAAGCTGGACGCGCTCATGCAGCGCTTTGAGCTTGCGTCCGACAACCTGACGCTGGAAGTGACCGAGACCATGGTGATGGGTGACATGGAGCATTCCATTGGCATGCTGGAGCGCCTTCGCGCCCGGGGCTACAGCCTGTCGCTGGACGACTTCGGTACCGGGTATTCGTCGCTGAGTTACCTCAAGCGGCTGACCATCGACGAGCTGAAGATCGACCGGTCGTTTGTGATGGAATGTGCGGCGGGCGGGCGTGATGCAGCGCTTGCGGCGGCCATCATCGCGCTAGGGCATGAGCTGGGTCTACGCATCGTGGCCGAGGGGGTTGAGACTGAAGCGCAGTCTGGCTTTTTGTTGCACCACCGCTGCCATGTGCAGCAGGGTTACCTCTTTGCCAAGCCGGTCACAGCGGCTGACTTTGAGCAACTGCTGCGCCAGGGTTTTGTGCAGATGCTTCAAAAATAATAGCTGGTCAAGCATTTCCCATGCGGGCTGGAGGCCTAAAACCTTTCTGATCTACCGCCACTGCCCGCCACTGCAGCGCTCGATCCCGCTCAGGTCGCGGCGCGACTGCACATGGCCCAAGCCCGCATCCACCAGCAGGGCGCGCACCGCAGCAGCCTGGTCGTAGCCATGCTCCAGCAGCAGCCAGCCACTGCTGTGCAAATGCGCGGGGGCCTGGTTGATGATGTGCCGAGTGTCGTCCAGCCCGTCGTCGCCACTGGCCAGCGCTTGCAGAGGCTCGTGTGTGAGCGCGGCCAGATGCGGGTCGCGGGCGGCAATGTAAGGCGGGTTGGAGACGATGAGGTGAAAGCGGCCCTGCACGCCGTCAAGCCATGAACCTTGGCTGAATTGCACCGGCAGTTTGAGCCGTTGGGCGTTGGCTTGTGCCACGGCCAGTGCGTCGGTGCTGAAGTCGATGGCACTGACCCGCACGCGGGGCCGCGCATGCTGGATGGCCAGCGCCACAGCACCGCTGCCGGTGCCCAGGTCCATCGCAGAAAAAGGAATAGTGGGTGGAAGAGGAGGAGCCAGGCCATCAACCACCGCCAGCGCCCAATCTACCAGCGTCTCGGTATCAGGCCGGGGCACCAGCACGCGGGCATCCACATGCAGGGTCAGCCCGAAGAACTCTTTGTAGCCAGTGAGGTAAGCCACAGGCTCGCCGCTGGCACGCCGTTGTGCCAGGGCCATGAAGCGACTGAATCCAGGGGCTGGCATCTCGTCCTGGTCATGGGCTAGCAGCCAGGTGCGCGCCAGGCCGGGCTGGCCCAGCGCGTGCAGCAGCAGCAGTTGGGCATCCAGCCGGTCCAGACCCAGCGCCGTGCCCGTGGCCAGGGCTTGCGTGAGGGTCATGCCTTGGGCCTGCTCACACTAGTTTGCCGACGCAATTTCCAGCTCGGCCAGTTGTTCGGCCTCGCGCGCCATCTGCAGGCCCTTCACCACGTCTTCCAGATCGCCTTCCATGATGTAGAGCAGCTTGTACAGCGTGAGGTTGATGCGGTGGTCGGTCAGGCGGCCCTGCGGAAAGTTGTAGGTGCGGATGCGGTCGCTGCGGTCGCCTGTGCCGATCAGGCTCTTGCGTTCGGCGGCATCTTTGGCGGCACGCTCGCTGCGGTCTTTTTCGACAATGCGGGCGGTCAGCACCTTCATGGCCTGGGCCTTGTTGCCGTGCTGGCTGCGGCCGTCCTGGCACTCGGCCACGATGCCGGTGGGGATGTGCGTGATGCGCACGGCTGAATCGGTTTTATTGATGTGCTGGCCACCTGCTCCGCTGGCGCGGTAGGTGTCAATGCGCAAGTCTGCCGGGTTGATGGTGATGGCCACAGCCTCATCCGGCTCGGCCAGCACGGCCACGGTGCAGGCGCTGGTGTGAATGCGGCCCTGGGTTTCGGTGGCGGGCACGCGCTGCACACGGTGGCCGCCGGACTCGTACTTGAGCGCACCGTAGGCACAATCACCCTCGATGCGGATCACGACTTCCTTGTAGCCGCCCAGCTCGCTTTGGGACTCGCTCATGACTTCGGTCTTCCAGCCCATGCGCTCGCAATAGCGTGCGTACATGCGCAGCAGGTCGCCCGCAAACAGGGCGGACTCATCGCCGCCCGTGCCCGCGCGGATTTCCATAAAGGCG
>JANOAP010000260.1:0-7679 GCA_031411175.1 Rhodoferax sp.
GGAGCGGGCGCACAGTGGCAGCATCACGCTGGGGCCGCAAATCATCAGCAGTACCGCCGTGCATGTCCCTGCCGAGAAGCGCCACATGGGCATGGTGTTTCAGGACTACGCGCTGTTCCCGCACTTGGACGTCGCGAGCAACGTGGCGTTCGGCATCATGCACTGGCCTGCACTCGAGCGGCGCGCGCGGGTGGCTGAAGTGCTCTCGCTGGTAGGCCTGGAGGGCCTGCGCCGCCACATGCCGCATGCCCTGTCGGGTGGCCAGCAGCAGCGTGTGGCTCTGGCCCGTGCCCTGGCCCCCCGGCCTCAGTTGCTGCTGCTGGATGAGCCTTTCTCCAACCTGGATGTTGACCTGCGCGAGCGCCTGGCCCATGAGGTGCGCACCATCCTCAAGGCTGCAGGGGCCACAGCCTTGCTGGTCACCCATGACCAGCTGGAAGCCTTTGCCATCGGAGACTGCATCGGTGTGATGCAGGACGGTGCCTTGCACCAATGGGCCGACGCCTACACTTTGTATCACCGTCCTGCCACGCGGTTTGTGGCCGACTTTATTGGCCACGGCGTGTTTGCCCGGGCCCAGGTAGTGCTGCAGGCCGGCGCGGGCAGCCCCAAGCAGGTGCTGACCCCGCTAGGCCCGCTACACGACATCAGCCCTGCCGTTCTGGCTGATTTGTCGCTGGGCCCCGTGGACGTGCTGCTGCGTGCCGATGACATCGTGCACGACGATGCAGCGATAGTGAAGGCACAGATCGTGCGTAAGGCGTTTCGGGGCAATGAATTTTTGTACACGCTGCAACTGGTCTCCGGTGAGACGGTGATGGCCCATGTGCCCAGTCACCACGACCATGCGTTGGGCGAATGGATTGGCATTCGCGCCGAGGTAGACCATGTGGTGGTTTTCCCCTCGATTTGAGGGTCTTGCGACTCAGCGCGCAGGCACGCGCAAATCGTCCAGATAATCGTGTGCAATATTGACACTGGACTCCACCCCCAGTTGTCTGAAGTGCCGGGTCAGCCACCGCTTGGCGCAGGCCATGCCAAGGTCACGCAGGGTGTGTATCAGCTTCTCATCGGTGGCCGTTTTGGTGGAAGCATGAAACGCCTCCAGCACCTCACCACCATCAATGCGGTGCATCAACACATTCTTGTAGCGGGTCGGGTCCAGCTTGCCTTCGGCCAGCAGGCGTTTGACAAAATCAATCGCCCGCATCTCGGCAATCAGCGCCGAGTTGAACGTGATTTCGTTGAGCCGGTCCATGATGTCGGCCGCCGTGGTAGGCAGCTTGTCACGCTTGATCGGGTTGATTTGCACCAGCATAATGTCACGACTATCGCACTGGTAGATCAGCGGGTGAATCGCCGGGTTGCCCGAGTAACCGCCATCCCAGTAATGCTCGCCCTCAATCTCCACCGCCTGAAACACGGTGGGCAGGCAGGCTGAGGCCATCACGGCTTTGGCGGTGAGCCGCCTGCCTGAAAAAATCTCGGCCTTGCCCGTGGTCACACGGGTTGCCACCACAAACACCTTGAGCGCCTTGAACGTGGCCAGCCGCACAAAGTCAACCTGCCCATCCAGAAAATCTTTCAGCGGGTTGATGTCCAACGGGTTGCTTTGGTAGGGTGACATGGCACTGGCCCACAGGCTGGTCATGGCTCCGCTAAACAGCTCGCCGGGCGACGGGCTGGATGAGTGCCCTGTTCCGGTGCCGCCAAACCCACCAAACAGAATGTCAAACGGCGCACGCTGCGCCTGCGAAATGGAAGACCCCAACGCGCCCATGTCCACGATGCCATTCCAGAAGCTGGCCAGTGACTCCCGCGCCGCTTGGCGGGGGTCAGCCTTTGGCCTGCCATCGGCCTGGGCAAAGCCATGCGCCAGCGCCACCGCATTCATGGCCCCGGCGCTGGTGCCACTGATGCCCTCCAGCTCCACACGCCCGTCGGCCAGCAGTGTGTCCAGCACACCCCAGGTGAATGCACCATGCGAGCCGCCGCCTTGCAAAGCCAGGTTGATGCCGGGGTGCAGCGCATCCGCGCGGCTGGAATGGCCGTTGCCATGGGGAGAAGATGATGGGTTCATGCCCCGAGCGTAGCAAAGATTGGCACCTAAAATTCGCCCACCATGAAGTACCTGCACGGCTACCCCGACAGCATCAAAACCCAGGTGCAGCAACTGGTGGCACAAGACAAGCTTGGCACGATGCTGCTCAAAAAGTACCAGACCCCCCACGGCATTCGCACTGACCGCGCGCTGTACGACTACGTGATGGACCTCAAGAACGAATACCTGCGCAATTCAGAGCCACTGTCCAAAGTTGCGTTCGATGCCAAACTGCACATCATCGCGCACGCCCTGGGTACGCACACCACGGTGTCCCGCGTGCAGGGCAGCAAGCTCAAATCAAAGCGCGAGATCCGCATCGCCACGCTGTTCAAAGAGGTGCCGCCCGAGTTTCTGAAAATGATCACGGTGCACGAGCTGGCCCACATCAAGGAGAAAGCCCACGACAAGGCCTTCTACAAGCTGTGCACCCACATGGAACCTGACTACCATCAGCTTGAGTTTGATTTGCGCCTGTACCTGACCCACATGGACGCGTCGGGGGCCAAGTTGTGGGGCGGTGCGGGGGCAGTGACATAGGCCAGGCGCATGCACCAAAGGCTAGCCCCTACCCGCCTGCGCGCTTCACCACATAGCCGTCCCGCTTCAAAGCTTCAATGATGCGGTCACAGTGGTCACCCTGCACTTCAATCGTGCCGTCTTTCACGGTGCCACCAGAACCGCAGGCTGCCTTGAGCTGTTTGCCCAGCGCCGCCAGAGCCAGCGGCTCCAGCGGCAGCCCGCGCACCAGGGTCACGCCCTTGCCAGCCCGGCCCTTGGTTTCACGCGACACCCGCACAATGCCGTCTGACGTGGGCCGCACCGGTGCCGTGTTGCAGGTGCAGGCGGCCACGGCCTGACGGCACACAGGGCACATGCGCCCACTGTCGGTGGAGTAAACCAGGCCACCGCCTGCTGGTCTGGATTTAATGCCATTGCCATCATTTGTAAATTAACTCACATCATGACAGAGCTGTGACGTTCGGCATCACATTCAGGCCTTGCGCCAACCCGGTTTGGGGGTACATTGCCACTTGAATGGGTGCCCATTGCGGTGCTCATTTTTCCGCTGCTGCGGAGCCCCTCACGGTGGGTCCAAGGCACTGTTCAACTCTTCACCCTAGCGAGAATCAAAAATGGGAATGTTCAGTTTTATCAAAGAAGCCGGCGAAAAGCTGTTTGGCCACAAGGATGTCGAGAAAGCCGCTGCAGCCGCAGCGGCAGACCCTGCGGCGCAACCGACGCTGGACGAGCTCAATGCGACTGCCGCCAAGGGCATCGCCACGTACATCGAATCCCAGAACCTGGGCCTGTCGGGCCTGAACGTCATGTTTGACGGTGCCAGTGGAACAGTCACCGTTCAGGGCGAAGCGCCATCCCAGGAGGCGAGCGAAAAAGTGGCGCTTTGTTGTGGCAACGTGAGTGGCGTGCAAAGCGTGGATAACCTGCTCGCCGTAGCCGAGCCCGCCGATGAATCTCAGTACCACGACGTGGTGCGCGGCGACACGCTGTCGGCCATTGCAAAAACCTACTACGGCAATGCCAACAAATACCCCATGATCTTCGAAGCCAACCGGCCCATGCTGAGCCACCCTGACAAAATTTACCCAGGCCAGAAGCTGCGCATTCCGCCGGCGGCTTGATCCAGCCGCTTCAGGGCACCAGGCCCAGCGCCTGCATGTAGGCCGGGCTCACCATGAGTTCATCCCACGGGGGTGAGGTCACGGTGGGTAGCAAGGCCAGACGGCGCTCTTCGCTTATCTCTTGCGGCTGCCACCAGCCCTTGAGTTGCGACTCGGTCAGGCCGTCAATCAACGCATCGACCGCCTGGCCAGCGTCAACCGACTGGTTGCACAGCAGCACCATGTCACAGCCCGCATTCAAGGCCGCCACGGCGGCCAGCGCATAGCTCACTTCTTTGCCGTCAAGCAGTCGCGCACCGGCCATGGACAGGTCGTCGCTGAATATCGCGCCGCCAAATCCGAGCTGGCCGCGCAGGATGTCATTCAGCCATTTGCTTGAAAACCCGGCGGGTCGCGTATCAACCCTGGGGTAGATCACGTGCGCAGGCATCACGCTGGCCAGCGACGTGCTGAGCCAGTCGTAAGGCGCGGCGTCATCCGCCAGAATGGCCTTGAGGCTCCGCTTGTCCACAGGAATGTCGGTGTGGGAGTCCGCCTTCACAAAACCGTGGCCGGGGAAATGCTTGCCGCAATTGGCCATACCGCTTTGCAGCAGGCCGTGCATCAGGCTCTTGGCCAGCAGACTGACGACGCGCGGGTCGCGGTGAAAGGCGCGGTCGCCAATGACCGAGCTTTCGCCGAAGTCCAGGTCCAGCACGGGTGTGAAGCTCAAGTCAACACCGCAGGCGCGAAGCTCGGCGCCCAGCACATAGCCACAGGCTGTGGCAGCGTTGGTGGCGCGCATGGCACCGGAGCCTTGCGCGCCCTTGCCGTCGCTCATCCACATCTGGCCCAGGGCACGCATGGGTGGCAGATGGGTAAAGCCATCGGTCTTGAAGCGCTGCACGCGGCCGCCTTCGTGATCCACACAGATGAGCAAATCGGGCCGCAGGTTTTTGATGTCATCGCACAGATGCGCCAGCTGGGCGCGGTCTTGCCAGTTGCGCGCAAACAAGATGATGCCGCCCACCAGCGGGTGTTTCAGGCGCTGGCGGTCAACCGCAGTCAGGCTCAAGCCGGCGATGTCAATGATCAGGGGGGCGTGCGGGGTCATGGGGCGTCCTTGGGTTCTGCGGGTTGACAGTTGGCGATGCCAAGCCTGGAATGGTAAGCGCTATTTTATTAATAGCTGGTCAAGCCCAGTACATGACGGCTAGATGCCTATTTTACCTCTCAACCACGCACAAACTGGCGGCGTAGTCGGTCTCGTCGGTCACGGTGATGTGGGCGCTCAGGCCCTGCGCTTCAAACCATTCCTTCAGCACCCCGTGCAGCACGATGCAGGGCTTGCCACTGTCCAGTTTGCCAATCTCGCACAGGCGCCAGGTCATGGGCATGCGCATGCCCATACCAATGGCTTTGCTGAACGCTTCTTTGGCACTGAAGCGCGTGGCCAGGTAGCGCACGCCGCGTTCGGGCCAGCGTTTGCTGCGCGCGCGCCAGGTGGTCATTTCGGCCTGGCTCAGGATTTTTTCAGCGAAACGGTCGCCGTGGCGATCCAGGCTGGCGCGGATGCGGCGAATGTCGCAAATGTCGGTGCCAATGCCGTAGATCAAGATATTGCCCCCACGCTTGTCACTTCGTGTACTGCGCTGTCCCCCGAGGAGTCCCTCGCGGCTGCGGTCGACCCGTGGCCACTCACGTTAAGCCTACTCATAGGCCAGAAGAATGCAGCGCAAGTAGTCCTTTACCGTGGCCACGTAACCCAGTTCCAGCGCGTCGGACATCAGCGCGTGGCCGATGGACACTTCCTGCACGCCGGGTACCTGCTTCACAAAGGCCGTCAGGTTGTTGCGGTTCAAGTCGTGGCCCGCGTTGACGCCCAATCCGGCATCCGTTGCGGCTTTGGATGCCAGCGCAAAACGCTCAATTTGCGCAGCTTGCTGCGGCGTACCCCAGGCTGCTGCAAAGGGTTCGGTATAAAGTTCGACGCGATCAGCCCCGATCGCTTTGGCCAGTGCCATGGCAGCCGGGTCAGCATCCATGAACAGGCTCACCCGCACGCCCAGCGCGTGGGATTCGGCAATCAGCGGTCGCAGTTTTTCTCCATCACGCGCCAGACCCCAGCCGTGGTCACTGGTGGGCTGGCTTTCGTCATCGGGCACAAAGGTAGCCTGATGCGGGCGCACGGCACGCACAAAACCCATGAGGTTTTGAAACGGATTGCCTTCGATGTTGAATT
Source organism: Rhodoferax sp. (assembly GCA_031411175.1). Lineage (GTDB taxonomy): Bacteria > Pseudomonadota > Gammaproteobacteria > Burkholderiales > Burkholderiaceae_C > JANYCG01. The sequence continues at coordinate 5,966 of JANOAP010000260.1, forward strand.
CGCGATCCGGCCAGTTCTTCATCAGCGCAGCCAGGTCGCTCACATCATGCGCACGGATATGCCGCTCGTCAGGACGCGGGTGGATGGTGATGCCAGCTGCGCCCGCCTGCAAACACAGCCCGGCCGCACGCGCCACACTGGGGAAGTCCAGATTGCGGCGGTTGCGCACCTGGGCCACCAGGTTGACGTTCACGGACAAAGATGTTTTTTTCATGGTCGTAGTCATGTTTTGCCGCCGGGCAGCCCCAAGGCTAAACGCACCCCCTCGGGGGGCAGCGTACTACACGAAGTGAGAAGCGTGGGGGTCACAAGTTCTGGAGATCAATCATCACCTGCCGGGTGCGCAGGGTAGTGACGCCACAATGGTAATTCAGCAAGGTGCGCAGTTGGGGTTTGAGTTCACTCATCACATCGGCACAGGCGCGCAGCGTGGTGGTGAAGGGCGCACTGTCCGCCAGCGATTCTTGCAGCGTCATCCACTGCAAGCCGCTCAAACTGGCGCGATCGCCCTCCCCAGTCTGGCGCAAGCCCCCCTCGGGCACCAAGCTGTAGCGGGAGTTGGCATCCAGCACGCCCAGCGTCATCGTTTGCGCGTCCAGCAGGGGCAATAGCCCAATCTCACGCAGCAGCAGCAACTCAAACGTGCGCAAAGCGCTCTGCAAAACTTCGCCATGGCCAGAGGCAATGACCTGCACCACACTGACATACACGTCAAACAAACCCGGATGCGGGTCGTCACGGGCCAGCAGATTGAGCAGCAACTCGTTAAGGTAATAGCCAGACATCAGCGCGTCGCCTGTCGGCATCACATGGCCGCCCATCCACTCGGCAGACTTGAGTGTGCGGATTTCAGCATCGCCCCCATAGGCCACGTGCAGGGGCTGCAGCGGCAACAGAATCGGCCGGAAATTCGAACTGGGTTTCTTCGCACCCTTGGCCACCAGCGCAATGCGTCCGTAGTGGCGGGTGAAGACCTCCAGAATCAGGCTGGACTCGCTCCAGTCATAGCGGTGCAAGACGTAGGCGGGCTCGTTAGAAATGCGCTGCGTGGTCATGGCTCCGTCGTCAGGTTACTTTGCATTAATTCCAGCGAACGCCGTGGAACCGGCTCTGCCGGGCCGCTGGCGTTGCCCCCTGCAAGGGGGAAAGCGGCTACGCGCAGCGAGCAAGCCGGGGGGTGTGCCTATTCATACCCAAAGCTGCGAACACGAGCCTCGTCGTCCGCCCAGCCGGAGCGCACTTTCACCCACATCTCGATGAACACCTTCGCATCCATGAGTTTTTCAAGCTCCACCCGTGTCTCGGTGCCAATGCGCTTGATGCGCTCGCCCTTGTCACCAATCACCATAGCCTTGTGGGTATCGCGCTCTACCACGATGGTGGCGGCGATTTTGACCAGGCGCTTTTGCTTGCCCCGGCCTGGCTCTTCTTCAAACTTGTCGATCACGACCGTGGACGTGTAAGGCAGCTCGTCACCCGTCAGGCGAAAGAGCTTCTCGCGCACGGTCTCGCTGGCCAGGAATTTTTCGCTGCGATCGGTCAGCTCGTCTTCGGCGTACCACCAGGCCTGCTCGGGCAGGTATTTTTCGCAGATGACCAACAGGCCTGGTGGTACGACCAGGACGAGCTGACAGACCGCAGTGAAAAATTCCTGGCCAGCGAGACAGTGCGCGAAAAGCTCTTTCGCCTGACGGGTGACGAGCTGCCTTACACG
>JANOAP010000261.1:0-15958 GCA_031411175.1 Rhodoferax sp.
CTGGCAAAACGGCTGACTACGACGCAGCGGTGGAAAGCTACAACGCCACGGTGATCGATGCGATTCACGATGCGGCAGACCAACTTGTCTCGGTGTCATCGGTGGCGCGCCAGCAGGTGCAGCAGCAGGCCGCGCAAGACGCCGCCGAGCATGCCTTCGAGATTGCCGTGCAGCGCTACAAGGCCGGTCTGGGCAACTACCTCAACGTGCTGGCCGCCGAGACCAGCGTGCTCAACCAGCGCCGCCTCGCCGTCGATCTGGCCGCCCGTGCACTGGATGCCCGCGTGGGCCTGATCCGCGCCATGGGCGGTGGCTACCAGCCCGACACCACAGCGACTTTGTCCGCATCCTCTATTCAACCAGCTACCAAACCATGAACACCACAACTGACACCCCCAAAGAGCCCGCTGTGTCCGCTCCCACGGCTACACCCACGCCCGTTCCGGTGAAGTCCAACCGCAAGTCTGCCCTCATCACGCTGGCCAGCGTCGTCGTGCTCGCCGGGATCGGCTGGGCCACGTATGAATGGATGGTGACCAGCCACTACGAGACCACCGACAACGCCTACGTGCAGGGCAATGTGATCCAGATCACGCCACAAATCGGCGGCACCGTCATGGCCATTTTTGCGGATGACACCGATTTTGTGAAAGCAGGCCAGCCCCTGGTCAAGCTTGACCCGGCCGATGCCAGTGTGGCGCTGGACCAGGCCGAGGCCAACCTCGCCCAAACGGTGCGCCAGGTCCGTACGCTTTACGCCAACAACGGTGCGCTGGCGGCCCAGGTGGCGCTGCGCGACGCCGATGTCGCCCGGGTGCAGACCGAGATCGCACGTGCCACCGATGACCTGAACCGGCGGCAATCGCTGGTCGGCAATGGTGCCGTGTCCAAAGAAGAACTCAACCACGCCCGCAGCCAGCTCGCCAGTGCCAACAGCACACTGGCCGCAGCGCAGGCCGGTGTCGTGGCCGCACGCGAACAGCTTGTCAGCAACCAGTCCATGACTGATGGCACCAGCATTGAGCAGCACCCCAGCGTGCTCGCCGCAGGTGCCCGCGTGCGCGAGGCTTTTCTGGCGACCCAGCGCGCCGCCCTGCCAGCGCCCGTGGACGGTTATGTCGCCAAGCGCACGGTGCAACTCGGCCAGCGCGTGGCGGCCGGCACCCCGGTGATGTCGGTCATCGCGCTGAACCAGCTCTGGGTGGATGCCAACTTCAAGGAAGTGCAGTTGCGCAACATCCGCATTGGCCAGCCCGTGACGCTGACGGCTGATGTCTACGGCAAGAAAGTGGAATACACCGGCACCGTGGCCGGGCTGGGCGCAGGCACAGGCGCTGCGTTTGCACTGCTGCCCGCGCAGAATGCCACAGGCAACTGGATCAAGGTGGTACAGCGTGTGCCCGTGCGCGTGACGATTGACGCCACACAGCTTGCGCAAAACCCGCTGCGCGTGGGCTTGTCCATGGATGCCACCGTCGATGTACGCAACAAGGACGGCAAGATGCTGGCCGACGCGCCGCGCACTGCCGCCATGGTGCAGACCCAGGTCTATGCCGCGCTGGACGCGGGTGCCAACGAAGAAGTGCGAAAGGTGATTGCCGCCAATCTGGGCCGCCCGGTGGCGCGCGTTGCGGCGGTCAGGTTGCCTGCGTCGGCCTCATTGGCGGCGGCGTCCGGCCCGAAAGCCACGACGAACTAAGGCGTGGCCATGACAGCATCCGCCAGCGCCGTATCAGGTTCAGCAGGCCCGGCAGGTCAAGGGAGACTGGCGGTACCTGCTGCTGCGCCGCAGACCGCACCTGCGCCAGCCGCCCCACCCGTGATTGCGCCCCTGGAAGGCGCGGCGCGCCTGTGGGGCACATTTGCCCTGTCGGCGGCGACGTTCATGAACATTCTGGATTCGTCGATTGCCAACGTGTCGCTTCCGGCCATTGCGGGTGACCTGGGCGTCAGCCCCAACCAGGGCACGTGGGTCATCACCAGCTTTGGTGTGGCCAATGCCATTGCACTGCCGCTGACCGGTTGGCTCACGCAGCGTTTTGGGGCCGTGCGCCTGTTTGCGTTGAGCATCCTGCTGTTTGTGCTGACGTCGTGGATGTGCGGCCTGGCACCCAACATGACCACGCTCATTGTGTTTCGGGCTCTGCAGGGCTTTGTGGCCGGGCCCATGATTCCGCTGTCGCAGGCGTTGCTGCTCTCAAGCTATCCGCGGGCCCTGGCCGGCCTGGCCATGGCGCTGTGGGCCATGACCACGCTGGTGGCGCCGGTGGTCGGTCCGCTGCTGGGCGGCTGGATCACCGAACACATCAGCTGGTCATGGATCTTCTACATCAACATCCCGATTGGTCTGGGTGCCGCGTTCATGGTCTGGACGATCTACCGCAAGCGCGAAACCCCCACGCGCAAGCTGCCGATTGATTCAGTCGGCCTTGGCCTGCTGGTGGTCTGGATTGGTGCCCTGCAAATCATGCTCGACAAAGGCAAGGAGCTGGACTGGTTTCATTCGGGTGAAGTGGTTGGCCTGGGCGTGGTCGCCCTGGTCGGCTTTGCTTTTTTTCTGGTGTGGGAGCTGACCGACGAGCACCCCGTGGTGGACCTGCGCCTTTTCAAGCGCCGCAACTTCTGGACCGGCACGGTGGCCACTGCCATTGGCTATGGCCTGTTCTTTGGGAACGTGGTGTTGCTGCCCTTGTGGTTGCAGCAATTCATGGGCTATACCTCCATCAAGGCCGCGATGCTGCTTGCGCCCGTGGGCCTGCTGGCCATGGTGCTGGCACCGGTGGTGGGCAAGAATATTCACCGGCTGGACCCGCGCAAGCTCGCCAGTTTTGCGTTCGTCATCTTTGCGGTGGTGCTGCTGATGCGCGCGCATTTCAACACCCTGGTGGACTTCAACACCATGATGATTCCCACCCTGATCCAGGGCGCGGCCATGGCGTTCTTTTTCATACCGCTGTCCACCATCACGCTGGCGGGCATCCCGCCTGAGAAAATACCGGCTGCCTCGGGCCTGACCAACTTTGCGCGCATCACCGCGGGCTCATTCGGCACCTCCATCGCCACCACCGTCTGGCAAGACCGTGCGGCCGTGCACCATGCGCAACTGGCCGAGGCCATCAACACCGGCAGCAGCGCCACCAACAGCATCCTGTCGAGCTTTGCAGGGGCTGGCCTGAGCCCGGATCAGTCTCTGGCCCAGATCAACCGCCTGGTCGATCAGCAAGCCTTCATGCTCGCCGCCAACGATGTGTTCTTTGCGTCGGCCATGATCTTTTTGCTGCTGATTCCGGTGGTGTGGATGTCCAAGCCTATCCGGGGTGGGGTGGCTGGCGCGGCAGATGCGGCTGCGGGGGCGCATTGATTTCCGCTAGCATTGCATCTTCAATTCACATTGGAGACCCCCATGACCGAACCAGTTTGCCCCTTTGTCTGGCACGACCTGATCACCACCGACACGGCTGCGGCCAAGGCGTTCTACGCCCAGGTGTTTGGCTGGAACATGCAGGCTTTTCCCGGCGGGAACGAGTACACCGTCATATCGGCAGGTGCCACAGGCGTGGGCGGCATCATGCCGATCCCCGCGCAGGCTCGCGAGGGGGGCGCACCGGCGTGCTGGCAAGGGTACATTGCTGTCCCTGATGTGGACGTTTGGGCGGCGCGCGTTCAGGCCAAAGGTGGCGCAACGTTACAACCGCCGCAAGATATTCCCAACGTAGGGCGATTTGCCGTGGTCGCCGATTTGCATGGTGCCGTTTTCATCCTGTTCAAGCCCAATGCCAGTGAAGGGGCGATGCCCAATCCACCGCAAGGAACGCCGGGTACGGTGGGCTGGAATGAGCTTCAGGCAGGGGACGGTGTTGCGGCTTTCGACTGGTACGCCGAGCTTTTCGGATGGGACCAGGTCAGTGACATGGATATGGGGCCCATGGGCGTCTACCGGTTGTTCTCCACCGGCGGCCCGGATGCGGCTGGCGGCATGATGACCAAGATGCCGGAAGCGCCCATGCCATTCTGGGCGTACTATTTCAATGTCGAGGCACTGGATGCAGCGATGGAACGGGTCAAAGTTGCCGGCGGCAAGGTGCTGAATGGGCCGCAGGAGGTGCCGGGGCCGATGTTCATTGCAAATTGCCAGGACCCACAAGGTGCCTGGTTCTCCATGGTGGCTTCCCGGCGGTAAATCGCGGTCGAAAGTGGGGAGTTCACCCCAGAATCACTCTGCCGGAATACCCGCGTCCTTGACCACCTTGCCCCATTTGGCCAGGTCGGACTTGATCAGCGCGGCGTAGTCCTGTGGCGAGCCGCCCTGGACTTCGATGCCGGCGGCTTCCAGCTTGGTCCGCACGTCGGGCAGTTTCAGTGCTGCGTTGATCTCGGCATTGAGCTTGGTGATGATGGCGTTGGGGGTACCGGCGGGTGCCAGAAAGCCGCCGTTTGTATTCGCGTCAAACCCTTTGAGTCCTTGTTCATCAGCGGTGGGCACATCCGGCAGCGCAGTGGTTCGTTTTTTGGTGGACACCGCCACAGCGCGCACGTTGCCCGCTTTCACCTGTGACTGGATGGCGCTGATGGTGTCGATGTAGAGCGCGGTGCGCCCGGCCAGCAAGTCCGGGTGGGCGGCAGACGAACCTTTGTAAGGCACCAGCAGCATGGGCGCGCCGCTGGCCATGCGGAACATCTCGGCAGCCATTTCCTGTGCGCTGCCGCGGCCCGAGGTGGCCACCTTGGCATCGTTGGGGTGGGCCTTCATCCAGGCCACGAATTCGGGCAAGGTCTTTGCGGGAATCTGCGGGGAGATGGCGAACACCAGCGGAACCTCGTGGGTGTAGACGATGGGCTCAAAACTTTTCTCGGGGTCCCAGCCCAGGTTCTTGAACAGGAACTTGTTGGTGTTGTGGCTGCCGCCCACAATGCCGATGGTGTAGCCATCGGGTGCTGATTTGGCCAGCACATCGGTGCCCAGGTTGTTGGACGCGCCGGGCTTGTTCTCAATGATCACGGGCTGCCCCATGGATGCCCCGATCTTTTCCCCGACGACGCGGGCAATGGTGTCGATGGCGCCGCCTGGTGGGGCTGGCACGATGATCTTGATGGTACGGGTGGGGTAGGCCTGGGCTGATGCCAGGCTTGGCATCAGCGCCAGGGCTGTTGAAATAGCGGCGAGTTTGAACAGCGTGTTGCGTTGCATGAGAGTCTCCTGGTGTTGTTGAAAAGTTGTCTTGAGATTTTGATGTCTTTAGAGTCAGCCGCATCCCACAAAGGGCATGGCGATGGCCATGAGGGTCATGGTCAGCACGTTGGTGCTCAGCGGCATTGCAGCGATGTGGTGTACCGCATCGGCTACATAGTCTGCGCAGCAGCGCTGCCTACCATCATGCTGAATTGGCCAATATCGGCTACGCCACCGCTAACAAGGTCGCCGAGCTGCAAAGACCCCACGCCTGCGGGGGTACCCGTGTAAATCAGGTCGCCTGGCAGCAGCGTGACCGACCTGGACAACATGGCGACCAGTTTGGGGATCGACCACAACAGGTCCGACAGATCGGCGCGCTGTCGCTCGGTGCCGTTCACCCTGAGCCAAACGGCACCCTGCTGCGGGTGGCCACAAACCGATGCGGGTACCAGCGGAGTGCAGGGAGCTGAATGGTCAAAGGCTTTGGCGGGCTCCCACGGGCCACCCGTGCGCTTGGCTTGTTGCTGAAGATCGCGCCGCGTTAAATCCAGCCCGACGGCATACCCCCATATGTAATGCGGCTCCACATCGACCGGGGCTATGTTGTGCCCGCCACGGCCTACGGCCACCACCAGCTCAATCTCATGACAGAAGTCGCCCGTGCCCGGTGGGTAGGGCAATACGCCATGTGTGGGTACCACGGCGTTGGCGGGTTTCATGAACCAGGCGGGCATCTCCAGCGGTGCGGCTTCGTCTGCGCGCCAGGGGTAGTTGCGGCCAATGCAGTACACACGGCCTACCGGGAAAACCGCTGTGCTACCCGCTACAGCCAGAGTGGTGGGCGCGGGCGCGGGGAAAACAAGGTTTGTCACAAGGCGCGTTATTCTGTGGTGATCTTGCGCTCACGGATGACTTGGGCGTAGCGCCGCTTGTCGTCGGCAATCAACTGGGTGAATTCTTGCGGTGTTGTGGCACGCGGCACGCCCCCCAGTGACACAAAGCGGGCCTTGACGACTTCATCCGCCAGAATGGCGCGCACGTCGGCTGCAATCTTGTCCACGATGTCCTTCGGCGTGCCAGCGGGTGCCAGCAAGCCCAACCAGGAGATGGCGTTGAAACCTGGCAGCAATTTTTCTGACAGGGCGGGCACGTCGGGCAAGGCGGCCACCCGCTTGTCGCCCGTCACGGCCAGGGCGCGCAGTTTGCCGGCCTTGATGTGGCCAGAGGCCTCCAGCACCGTCATGAATGACAACTGCACGTGCCCGGCCAGCAAGTCGGCAATGGCAGGGCCACCGCCACGGTAGGGCACATGCAGGATAAAGGTGCCGGTTCTATCCTTGAACATTTCAGCCGCCAGGTGGGGCGCACCGCCTGCGCCCGCGCTGCTGTAGCTCATTTGGCCCGGTTTGGACTTGGCCAGGACAATGAATTCGGCTGCCGTGTTGGCCGCAACGCCAGGGTTGACCATCATGGCTAGCGGTAGCTCCGCCAGCAGCGAGATGGGCGCAAACGCTGTGTCAGGGTTGTAGGGCAGCTTGGTATACAGCGATGGGTTGATCGCCTGCGTGCCGATGTTGCCCAGCAGCAAGGTGTAGCCGTCCGGCTTGGCCTTGGCCACAGCGTCGGCACCAATCTGTCCCGCAGCACCGCCTTTGTTTTCGACGATAACGGACTGGCCCCAGCGCTTGCCCAGTTGCTCGGCGATGATGCGCCCGCCCGTGTCGGTGCCGCCACCGGGTGGGAACGGCACCACCAGGGTCACTGGCTTGGCAGGGAAGGTCTGCGCGAAGGTGGGTTTGGCCATCGCCAACACCAGGGTGATTGCTAGGGCGATGGTCAGGGCGAGTGGGGTGCGTTGCTTGAACATGGTGATGTCTCCAGGGTGTTATGCAGTTTTTTCTTGTGTTGTGTCGTGTTCAGGCGGTCAGGCTCAAGTCGTCAGGCTGATCGCCGGGCGCTCGCCTGCCAGTGCCTGTGCGATGCTGGCAAGCACCATCTCGCCCATGGCGGTGCGAGTCTCCCAGGTGGCGCTGGCACGGTGCGCCTGCAGCGTCACGCTACTCGATTGGCGCAGCGCCTGGGGCACGCGAGGCTCGTCCACGAAAACATCCAGGCCCGCACCGGCTATGCGGCCAGAAGCCACCGCCGCGCTCAGGTCGTCTTCATTGACCAAGCGGCCCCGTGCCACGTTGACCAGAAAGCCGCGCGGACCCAGCGCATCAAGAACCGCCGTGTTGACAATCCCTTCAGCCGAGTCTGCCGCTGCGCACAGTATCAACGCGTCACTGCCCCGCGCCAGGTCTACCAGCCTGGGGATAAAGGGGTGGGGAACGTCGTCCATAGCCCGCAGGTCGGTATAGTTGATTGTGCAGCCAAAGGCTACTGCCCTCAGCGCAACGGCGCGGCCTACGCGCCCCATGCCGACGATGCCAACACGCATGCCGCTGAAGCGCCGGGCCAGCGGGATGGCGCCGGGCTGGGGGTGCAGCTCCCACTGGCCATCGCGCACAAAGCGGTCGCCCGCACACAGGTTGCGGCAAGCTGCGATGAGCAAGCCAATGGCCAGATCGGCCACGTCCTCGGTCAGCGCGCCCAGTGTGGCAGTCACCGGCAGGCCACGTACTCGGCAATACGCCAGGTCCACCGCGTCGGTGCCCACGCCATTCACGGCCACCACCTTGACGCCGGGCAGTTGTTCCAGCATGGCGCGCGAAATGCCGGTGTGGCCCCCGGTGACCACGGCGCTGATAGCCGCACCATGATCGCGTAGCCAGGCATCTTTGTCGGCCACCTCAAAGAGTTTGTGAACCGTGTAGAGCGATGCGAGCTTGTCATTGATCGCGGGGATCAGGATGGGGTTGAGTTGCAGTACCTGGGGTTTCATGGGGTTCGCTTTAGCAGGGGTATTGAGTGCTGTTGTTAAGGCTTGGACGCATGATAATTTTTGATTGACAATATAGTCAATATTGATATATAAAATCAATATAAAATATATTGACGTATAAGCATGGCTACCTGGATTTCAATGACCGACGCATGCCGCCTGCTGGGTGTGCGACCCCAGACGGTTTACGCCTACGTGAGCCGGGGCAAGCTGGAAGTCATGCCCGACACACACGACACCCGCCGCAGCCTGTACCGCGCTGAAGATGTCGCCGCCCTGGCCAAACGCAAACAAGATGGCCGCAAATACGAAACCCTGGCCACCCAGACGCTGTTTGGCTCAGAGCCCAGCATCCCCACCGCCCTGTGTTCATTCGTGCGCGGGCATTTGTTTTACCGGGGCCAGGAGGCTGTGGGCCTGGCCCAAACCGCCACTCTGGAAGAGGTGGCCCAACTGTTGTGGGATGCCGGGCAAGCGGTGGATTTTTCGGCCACGGTGCCGACGCAGGCAACTCGTCCAGGCAAGGTAGGGCAGGGTCGTGTAGCGGCATTCACGGCCCTGGCCAGTCTGGCGGCTACAGGGTATTCCCCCCGTGGGCGGCTGACGCGGGTTCTGCATGACGAAGCCCAGAGCCTGGTGGGGCAACTGGCGCAGGCGTTTGGTGCCGAGCGCGGCGAGCATCAGCCCCTGCACCTGCGTTTTGCGCAGGGCTGGAAACAGACCGCCCACGTGGCGGAGCTGCTGCGAACCGCTATGGTGCTGCTGGCCGAGCATGAGTTGACCAGCTCTGCGTTTTCCGCGCGTATTGCGGCCTCCACCGGGGCCTCGTTGCCGGCCTGTCTGCTGGCCGGGTTGACCACGTTGTCAGGCCCTCTGCATGGCGATGCCACGGGCCGTGTGCACGCCTTGTTCGACGAGGTGGAGCGCCTGGGTGAAGACAAAGTGGTCGACCTGTACCTGTCAGCCGCCTTGCCTATGGCCGGTTTTGGCCATCACCTTTATCCCGATGGCGACCCGCGGGCGACCGCCTTGTTGGCCTTGTTCCAGCCCAGCGAGGTGATTGCGCGCTTTATTCAGAAGGTGACCAAGTTGACCGGTTTGCAACCCAACATCGACCTGGCTCTGGTCGCCTTGGTGGCGCGTTACCGGCTGCCTGCTGATGCCGCCTTTGGCCTGTTCGCCACGGCACGCAGTGTGGGCCTGCTCGCGCATGCCATGGAGCAGTTGAGCGTGGCGCAAGTGATCCGCCCACGCGGTCGTTATGTAGGGCCTGCGCCCATCCTGCCGCCCGGCACCAGAATCCCGCGCTGACCGGCGGGCGTTAAAACTGGCACCACTAAAACAGCACCAATTCCACCCGCCGGTTCTTCACCCGCCCCACGCTTCGACAGGTCGAAGTTCGGCTCCAGCCCCCCGTTGTTGTCGGTATGGCCGACCAGCTGCGGCTTGAGTTTGGCGTCGCCCTTCAGCAGCTTGTCAATCTCATCAAGCAAGGCCTTGCACTCGGCCTTGCCCCCCCGCCCTGCTACTGTCGAACAGGATGCCGTAGATCGCCACCTTGCCCGTGGCCGTGAGCGACTGGCTGGTCTCGCTGGCGGTGACGGCGGGCAGGGTGGTTGTCAGGGCAAGCAGGGCCACGCAGATGTTCAATACTTTGCTATTGATTTTGTGGCTTTCTACCGCTTCATACTGCCCGGATGCGCTGCAATACAGCCTCATTCACCAGATTCGCCGGGATCGTCTGGGGCCCGGCGAACATGCCGAGCACCAGCGGAAAGATGTCGGCATCCATGGTTGCCATCGCGTTGGCGAAGCGCTTGCGGCGTATGCTGCGACTCTGGCCCGCTTTACCTGCCTCTACCGTCGCCGCAGCAATCAGGTCGCCGATCAGTCGCAGGCGGCGCATGCGCTCCCATCTTTCTGCGCCGTAGGGCGCGAAGTCCTCGGCGCGTCGGGCACCGGCCAGCACCAGATCACGCACCACTCGGGCATCGCGCATCGCAATCGACAGCCCGCACCCGACGCTGGGGTCGTTGTGGCCGGCGGCGTCGCCGATGAGCACAACACCGTCGGCATAGGGCCGGTCGGTCCAGGTGTCAGTGCCGGGAACCGCGCCGCACGGGCCGATGGGATGGGCGTTGACCAGCATGGCGGCGAGCGGTGAGCCAGGCGCGGTGGCATCCGCAAGAAACCGTTCGGTACCGCCGTCCCCCGCGTAACGCGTGCGGTGCTCGGTTGGAACAATGTGGTACGCGCGGGCGCGGTCATCGCCCTGGCGGAGCAACAAGCAGACCCCCAGCGCGTGTTCCATCACCACGTCGTGCCCATCCGGGCCAGCCACACCCGCCAGAAGCAGTCCGGCCACATAAGACGTCGCTTCTTGCTGCTGGAGCACGATGCCGACACAACGACGCACTACCGAGCCGCGTCCGTCTGCACCGACCACCAGCGAAGCTTCAAGCGATACCGTCCTGGCCTGCTCGCCATCACCCAGCTGGTAGCTCAGGCTTGGGCTCGCACCAGGGTCCACCGCCACGTTGCGCACGCCACGGATCACGGTGGCACCTGCTTGCGCCGCCGCGTCCAGCAAGGCCTGGCAAGCCACCGGGTGGTGCAGATTGAGCGAGCCGCCCACACCGGGGATAAGGCAGCCTACAGGCAGGTCGCGCGGGGTGGCATCGCCTTCGCTGTAGCGCTTCCATATCGGCGCCGTGTGCCCACCGGCCCCATGCAGCAGGTCGGCGACCCCCAGCGCCTGCGCTTCTGCGACGCCCCAGGGCATCATGCTCTCGCCGCGGACGCGGTCGCGGAACACTTCGGTGGACTCCAGCACCAGCACGTCTAGCCCCGCGTGCGCAAGTGCGGTAGCCAACGCCGCCCCGGCGATGCCGCCGCCGACGATCACGATGTCGGCTTTCGAAGCTACGTTGAGTTGCGGATTGGCTTGGACAGCATTCGAGTTCATGGCGGCTCCTTTTGGTGTCGTCATTAGTTTCGAAACATTGTTACGTTACAATGTATCGTAACAATGTTGCGATACCATGTCAACTGCCATGGCACGACCCACCAAACACGATGAAACCACCCGCGCGGCCTTGCTGGATGCAGCGGAAGCCTTGCTGGCTGCGAGCGGGCCGGATGCGGTGTCCGTGCGCGCGGTAGCCGAGCAGATTGGTGTGTCAACACGTGCCGTGTACACCGTGTTGGGTTCAAAAGCCGGGCTGATGGGTGCTTTGGCGGCGCGGGGCTTTAACCGGCTCGCCGAACTTGTGAATGGCCTGCCTGTGACGGGCGACCCACTGGCCGACCTGGCTGCTGCCGGCCCCCAGGGGTTTCGCGTGTTCGCGCTGGAGCGGCCCCACCTGTTTCGCATTACCTACGACCAGATCAACGAGGAAACCTACTTGCAGCCCGAGACCTACCCGGCGCTGTTTGCCTCGTTCAACGCGCTGGAGGCGCGGTTTGCCCGTGCGCTGGATGCCGGCCTTCTGACCCAGCGGCCGATGGCAGAACTGGTGTTCATGTACCACTCGTTTTGCTGTGGGCTCGCGGCGAATGAACTCAGCTCATATCCGCCACCCGTGGGGGCCAATTTCTGGAAGGTCGCGCAGGGCATTGACTTTGCCGCGCTGTGGGCCAGCGCGGTCGGCGCGTTCGTACGCGGGCTAAGTGCTGCGCACAAAGAGGACACGGCGGGCGATTAAGCCGGGCTGGACACGCTCCAGCGTTTGGCGACTTCCCCTTTGCTGTTCACGCTTTCAAGGTCAACGCCGAAGCCCCACAGTCTGGCAGTGTGCTTGAGAACCTCCTGGGTACTTTCACCCAGTGGCCGGTCCTTGTGTTGGGTATGCCGCAGCGTCAAAGTGCGGTCGCCCCGGTGGTTGACATTCCAGACCTGAATGTTGGGTTCCCGGGTACCCAGGTCGTATTGTTGGGACAGGGATTGCCGCAACTCGCGATAGCCGGTCTCGTCGTGGATGGCGGCAACCTGCAATTCACTTTGCTTCTCGTCATCATGAACGCCAAACAGCCTGAAGTCGCGCATGAGCTTGGGTGAAAGGAATTGGCCGATGAAGCTTTCATCCTTGTAGTTGCGCATGGCGTGGTCCAGCGTGGGCAACCAGGGGCTTCCCGCAATGTCCGGGAACCACGCACGATCTTCCGGCGTGGGCGTTTCGCAAATGCGTTTGATGTCGGTGTACATGGCAAACCCCAGCGCGTAGGGGTTGATGCCACTGTAGGCGCGGTGGTCCACCGGCGGCTGGAAAATCACATTGGCGTGGGAGCTGAGCCATTCCAGCATGCTGCCATCACTGAGGTAGCCGTCGTCGTACAGCGTATTGAGCAGCTTGTGGTGCCAGAACGTGGCCCATCCTTCATTCATCACCTGGGTCTGGCGCTGGGGGTAAAAATACTGGGCAATCTTGCGCACAATGCGCACCACTTCCCGTTGCCAGGGCTCCAGCAGCGGCGCATTTTTCTCGATGAAATAGAGAATGTTTTCCTGCGGTTCTGACGGAAACCGCTGGGCTTCTGGCGTGCCGTCAGACTTGTCTTCCTTCTTTGGCAAAGTGCGCCACAAGTCGTTGACCTGTTGTTGGGCGTAGGCTTCACGCGCCTTGCGTTCGGACAGCTCTTGCGACAGGCTCTTCTTGCTAGGCCGACGGTAGCGGTCCACGCCATGGTTGGCCAGCGCATGGCACGAGTCCAGAAACATCTCCACCGTCTCCATGCCGTGGCGCTCTTCGCATTCGCTGATGTAACGCCGCGCGTACACCAGGTAGTCGATGATGCTCGACGCATCGGTCCACATGCGAAACAGGTAATTGCCTTTGAAAAAACTGTTGTGCCCATAGGCTGCGTGGGCAATCACCAGGGCTTGCATGGCCGTGGTGTTTTCTTCCATCAGGTAGCTGATGCAGGGGTTGGCGTTGATCACTATTTCATAGGCCAGACCCATGTGCCCGCGCCGGTAGCGCTTGTCCGTGGCGATGAATTCCTTACCATAGCTCCAGTGCCGGTAATTGATCGGCATGCCCACGCTGGCATAGGCGTCCATCATTTGCTCCGCCGTGATGATTTCCAGCTGGTTGGGGTAGGTGTCCAGCCCGAACCGTTCGGCCGTATGCCGGATCACGTCGTGGTAGCGCTCGACCAGCTCAAACGTCCAGTCGCTCTGGTCGGGCAGGGGCTCACTGGGCCGGGCACCTGCCGGCAGGGGTGCCTGCAAGGCAACACGCTGGCGCCGCTCGCCACTGCGGGGGATGTGGGCCGGGTCATCCAGATGCCTTTGCTCGGCGTGCATGGGCGCAAGAATGGGAGGCAGTGTGTTCATGCTGCCTCGCTTTCTTTCTTGAAAAGATCGCGAAACACCGGGTAGATTTGGGTCGGGTCGGTGACCTTGCGCATGGCGAAATTTGTGCAGGCTTCTTCAAGCTGGGTGTACTCGTCCCACAGGTTTTGCTCTTCTTCCGCCACCTGCACATAGGCGAAGTAGCGGCACATCGGTAGCAGCTTGTCGGCCAGCATTTCCCGACAGCGGCCGCTGTCGTTGCTGTAGTTGTCGCCATCACTGGCTTGCGCGCCGTAAATATTCCACTCGGTGGGCGAGTAACGTTGGGCCTGGATTTTCAGCATGAGTTCCAGCGCACTGCTGACCACCGTGCCGCCGCTCTCAGTAGCGTGGAAGAATTCTTCCTCGGTCACCTCTTGCGCCTGCGCGTGGTGACGTATGAACACAATGTCGATCTTTTCGTAGTGCCGTGTCAAAAACAGGTAAAGCAGGGTGAAGAAGCGTTTGGCCAGATCCTTGCGGTCTTCGGTCATGGAGCCCGACACATCCATCAGGCAGAACATGACAGCCTTGCTGGTGGGTACCGGCGTCTTGACGTGTCCGCGAAAGCGCAGGTCCAGCGGGTCCAGAAAGGCAATGCCTTTGAGCCGGAGTTCAAGCGCGGCAATCGTCACCCGCAAGGCGCGAATCTCAACATCGTGTCCCTCTGGCGCCCGCTCCAGGGCCGCCAGCTTCAGCTTCAATTCCTTGAGTTCGCGACGTGACGCCGCGCCCAGCGCCAGCCTGCGCCCCAGGGCACCGCGCATGGAGCGCACCACGTGCAGGTTGTTGGGCGTGCCATCGCGGGTGTAACCGGCGCGATGGGTTTTCCACTCCGGGCTATCGCCTATCTGCGTTCGCATCAGATGGGGCAGGGCAAGGTCTTCAAAAAAGACCTGCATGAATTCTTCCTTGCTCAGGGTGAAGACGAAGTCATCTTCCCCTTCACCCGAATCACTGGCCTGACCTTTGCCACTGCCCGCACCACCGCCTTTGGGTCGCTGGATACGGTCACCGCGCAGGTAATCGGTGTTGCCGGGGTGAACCGTGTCGCGCACGCCGCCCGGGCCGTTGTGAAACACGGGCTCGCTGATGTCCTTTTTGGGAATGGTGATGTTCTCAGCCTGCTCCATGTCACGGATGCTGCGCCCCGACACCGCACCACGCACCGCGTCGCGGATCTGGTCCTTGTAGCGACGCAGGAACCGCTCACGGTTACCGATGGACTTGTTCTTGCCCGCCAGACGGCGGTCGATGATTTGCAATGTCATGCGATCCTTGGGCAGGTCACACCATCATGAACACTTATGAACTCTTCCTCACCCGCAAATACCATTCGCACAGAAGACGCACCTGCTTGGCCGTATAGCCCTTGTCCACCATGCGCGTCACGAAGTCCTCATGCTTCTTGGCTTCATCGGCACTGGCTTTGGCGTTGAAGCTGATCACAGGCAGCAACTCTTCGGTGTTGGAGAACATTTTTTTCTCGATCACCAGGCGCAGCTTCTCGTAGCTGGTCCATCCCGGGTTGCGGCCCTGGTTGTTGGCCCGCGCACGCAACACGAAATTGACAATCTCGTTGCGGAAATCCTTGGGGTTGGCAATGCCTGCGGGCTTTTCGATTTTCTCCAGCTCGGCGTTCAACGATACGCGGTCAAAAACTTCGCCGGTGTCCGTGTCGCGGTACTCGTTGTCCTGAATCCAGTAGTCGGCGTAAGTGACGTAGCGGTCAAAAATATTCTGGCCATATTCGCTGTAGCTCTCAAGGTAGGCGGTCTGGATTTCCTTGCCTATGAATTCAGCATAGCGCGGTGCCAGCAGTTCCTTGATGAACCCCGTGTACTTTTGTTCCAGCTCGGCCGGGAACTGCTCGCGTTCAATCTGCTGCTCCAGCACGTACATCAGGTGCACCGGGTTGGCCGCCACTTCGCTGCTGTCGAAGTTAAACACTTTGGACAAAATCTTGAACGCGAACCGGGTGGACACGCCATTCATACCCTCATCCACACCCGCGTAGTCGCGGTACTCGTGGTAACTCTTGGCACGCGGGTCGGTGTCTTTCAGGCTTTCGCCGTCGTACACCTCCATCTTGCTGTAGAGGCTGGAGTTTTCGGGCTCTTTCAGGCGAGTCAGCACGGAGAACTGGCTCATCATCTTCAGCGTGCCGGGGGCACACTTGGCGAGGCCCAGGGACGACTCGCGGATGAGCTTTTGGTAAATCTTGGCCTCCTCGCTCACCCGCAGGCAGTAAGGCACCTTGACGAGGTAGATGCGATCAAGAAAAGCCTCGTTGAGCTTGTTGATGCGGAAGGCTTTCCACTCGCTTTCATTGCTGTGCGCCAGCACCACGCCATCAAAGGGGATGGCACCAAAACCCTCCGTGCCCTTGAAGTTGCCTTCCTGTGTGGCGGTGAGCAGCGGGTGCAGCACCTTGATCGGCGCCTTGAACATTTCTACAAATTCCAGCAAACCCTGGTTGGACAGGCACAGGCCGCCAGAGTAGCTGTAGGCATCGGGGTCGTCTTGCGCAAAACTCTCCAGCTTGCGAATGTCCACCTTGCCCACCAAG
>JANOAP010000262.1:0-3899 GCA_031411175.1 Rhodoferax sp.
GCAACAGTGTGCTCGGCTCCGGCGTCGGCATGCCTGAGTCACTGCGGAAGTCACCGTCTGATGGCACGGCGGTGTACCAGCTCAACTCCAGCATCACTTCGGCCGGTAACTACACCGCCACCGTCACGACCAGCGCCTACACACTGACCATGGCCCCCATTTCCGGTCTGAGCGCTGAAAGCGATGCCTGCGGCATGTTCACCATCACCTCGGCCGGCGTGCGTGGCGTGGCTGGGGCCACCAAGACCCGTGACGAATGCTGGAAGTAGGCCGCAGTCCTGGGCGTTGCGGGTACGGTGCAAGCTAATTGGCCAGCGAACAGAGCATGGCTGGGTCTATTCGCACGGACTTGCTGGATCTTGCATTAGCACTCGCTGAATCATCTACCAACATCACCTCACCCAACCCCCGTGTGGGCTGTGTTCTGGTGGGGTTGGACGGCAGCATCATCGGGCAAGGTCATACACAAGCGGCAGGCAAAGCGCACGCCGAGGTCGTTGCATTGCAAGACGCCATGGCAAAAGGCAATTCAACCGTGGGGGCTACCGCCTACGTCACGCTGGAGCCATGCTCGCACCATGGCCGTACCGGGCCGTGTTGTGATGCCTTGGTAGCCGCAGGCATCCGTTCGGTCGTCGCATCCATTGCGGACCCCAACCCACTGGTGTCAGGTCGCGGCTTTGCACGCTTGCGTGCTGCGGGCGTCAACGTCACAGTGGGCCACGGGGCTGATGCCGCGCGCGAGCTCAATATCGGGTTTTTCAGCCGCATGATCCGCAAACGGCCCTGGGTGCGCATGAAAATCGCCGCGTCTCTTGACGGAAAAACGGCACTGCCCAACGGCCACAGCCAGTGGATCACTTCAGAAGCGGCGCGCAAGGATGGTCATGCCTGGCGCGCGCGCTCATGTGCAGCTTTGACCGGAATCGGTACCGTGCTGGAAGACAACCCTCGGCTTGACGTGCGATGGGTGGACACCCCCCGCCAACCCGCGCTTGTGGTGGTTGACAGCCGCATGGAGACACCCCTGGATGCTCATCTTTTTATAGCTGGACGAGCGCTCTACATCTACTCTGCAGCCCAAAACGATACCAAAAAAAAGGCGCTGGAGGCCCAGGGAGGGACCGTCATCTACCTGCCCGGTGCCACGTCAGCCACCGGTGCCAAGGTTGACCTGGCGGCCATGCTCGACGACCTGGGGCGGCGTGAGATCAATGAGTTGCATGTGGAGGCGGGTGAAAGGCTCAACGGCTCGCTGATCAGGGAAGGTCTGGTCGATGAATTTGTCATTTATCTGGCCCCAAAAATTCTCGGACTGGGCCGTGCGATGGCACACTTTGGGCCTTTGAATGATCTGACAGAAGCCCTGACACTTGACTACAAATCCTGCGAGAGCCTGGGGCCTGACCTGCGTATCGTCGCGCGCGTTCAAGGCCATGAAAATTTCTAGATGACGCAGCAGAGTCCAACGCGCGCATTTTTGCTGCTGTCGGTCATGATGGTGGTTGTACCGGCAATCGGGTCGGCAACTGAGGAGCTGCTTCAAGACACCCTGAAGTCAGCACTGGTCGCATTTTTTGCCTTGAGTGCTGCGCTCATGTTTTTTTGGGACCAGCGAAAGAAAGCAGCAGAAATCCATTTTCACGGGCTGCTGCTCTTGCCGCTTGGCCTGTTCGCCTATGCCTTGGGCAGCATGCTGTGGTCGCATGGCTACCTTGGCGGTGTGGAAGCGAGTCGCTGGTTTATTTTCGGCCTGATTGTTTTTGTAGGCTCCAACACAGGCACCGACATAGGCACCGACTCGCGGGTCACGTCCCTGGCTTGGGGAGTCCACCTGGGTGCTGTGTTGGCGTCGCTCTGGACGGCGCTGCAATTCTGGTTTGACTGGAAGTTCTTTGCCCAAGGCCCGAACCCCGCGTCTACCTTTGTCAACCGCAACTTCTTCGCCGAATTTGTGGTTTGTGCACTGCCATTTTCAGTGCTGCTTTTGACCCGCGTCAGGGACAAAGCCTCTGTCTTTCTGCTTACTTTCTCACTGGCGTTCAACGTAACAGCCTTGATGATGACCGGAACCCGGTCTGCTTTACTGGGCCTGTTGTTGCTGCTCGTGCTGCTTCCGGTCATTGTTGTCATGTACAGAAAGCAGTTCGTGTCGACAGGGTGGCGGGCAAGCCACGGCATAGCGGCTATTGCGCTGTTTGTGGGAACCATCGCTGTCTTGGGGAGTATCGAAACCCACAACGCCAAGCTGATTGGCGAGACAGGCCGAGGAACCGCCATCGACCGCGCGTTCACCCGCACCGCGTCCATGACAAAGGCCAGTGAGTACACCGATGGATCATTTTCGATTCGTGCCGCCATGTGGAAGACCACCGGCCGCATGATTCTGGCCCACCCCGTAGCGGGGGTGGGTGCCGGGGCGTGGGAGGTGCAAATGCCCCGCTTTCAGGACCCGGCCAACGTGCTAGAAACCGACTACTACGCCCACAATGAGATCCTGCAACTGCTGGCTGAATACGGGCTGGCGGGCTGGCTGTTTCTGTTGAGCCTCGTCAGCTACCTCGTGTGGGCCGCCTGGAAAACGGGGTCAGACAAAACCCCTGGTGGACTGAAGGATGCACCTGTTCGCGCTTGTGCGCTTGCCACGCTGCTGGTGTTGCTGCTGGTCAGCAACGCCGGGTTTCCCTGGCGCCTGGCCAGCACCGGCGCGTTGTTTGCGCTAAGCCTTTCGTTGCTTGCGGCCTCAGACATCAGACTCGGCCATGGCCGCCGCCTCATCCAGCTTGCCACGCAATGGCAGCCTCGCCAGTTGTGGTGGGCGATGGGCGCTATGGCACTGTGCACGGCGCTTGCCACGTACGTGGTCCAACAAGCCATTGAGTGCGAAAGCAAAATTGTTCGTGCGGTCAAGATTGCGCTCACGATTTCCAGCTCAGCCCGCCCCAAAGATCCCGACTGGGACAAAGCCAAAGCCGAAATGTTGACCCTGGTGCGCGAAGGCATTGCCATCAACCCGCACTACCGAAAGCTGACACCGATGGTGGCCGACGCGATGGCCACCTGGGGTGACTGGAAAAATGCCATCTGGATTTGGGAGTCCATCCTTGAGTCAAGGCCTCATGTGGTCGCGCTGCTTACCAATCTTGCAAAAGGACATCTGCAGACCGGGAATTTCACAAAAGCACAGGATGCATTGCAACGTGCCAAAGTATTGCAACCGGGCTCGCTGCAGACGGGTGGCCTTGAAGTGGTGCTGATGAGCAAGCTGGGCAAAGATGGCGATGCGGCATTGCGCGCCAAAGCACTTCTGGACGCGGGCTCCCGGGATTACGACCTGGTCCGGTTTTCGTATTTTCTGGGAATGCGCATTCGGGACCCCGGGCTGGCTATTCTGGCCCTGGAAACACGCATCAAATACTGGCCGAACGAGGCCGTGGACAGCTGGCTGAAGCTGGGCAAAATTTATGATGCCCCTGAAGCCCGGGACGAGGGGAAGGCGCTGGAGGCTTACCGGGCAGCGCTGGCTGCGTCACCGGAATCCGGCAGAAGTGCCGTTTTGGAAATGATTCCCGCCAAGCATCGCAGCAAGCTTCAATAGAAGTTATATCTTCCAGCCATGGCCTGACAAAAACAGAGTGTCGGAAAACTTGACACATCTCCAATCCAAAATAGAAAGCCATTTGCAAGCCATTGATATACATAGGTTTATTTCTATTTCTATATTGGCACGTAAAGTGCTTTGATGACTCTATGGCCTGTGATGTTGTTGGCTCACAGTTTTTGCCACAAGTTGCTTGGTAAACCCAGGCGTTGATGTGATTTATTTAACTAAAGGAAAAAAGCCATGAAAGCTGTAACTTTTAAAGTGCTCGTTGGAACCGCTGCTTCATTGATGTCTG
>JANOAP010000263.1:0-10445 GCA_031411175.1 Rhodoferax sp.
CGTAAGACGGCTGCGCCCACATGCGCGCGTAGTGCTCCAGGCTGAAGCTGCCCGCATCCGACAGCACCGACAGATAAAACAGCCAGCCCACAGGCAACACCATGGTGAGGGTGATCAGCACCAGTGCGGGTGTCACCAGGCCAAACAGGCCCAGGCGCTCACGCAAGGCGCTGCGCGCCAGCTCGGCGGTCTTGGGCAGTGTGCTCACGTTACCGTGCCTTCGTGTGGGAGCAAAACGGTGTCTTGTGGCGACAGGCCCAGCAGCAGACTGTCCCCCGCCTTGCGTGTACCTGCCGATCCGATACCGGCTGCAGCGCACCGCACACTCACCGCGGTGCCATCCACCAGAGTCGCCTGCAGCAGGGAGCTGTCGCCCTGGTACACGATAGCACCCAGGCGGGCTTGAAATACGTTAAGCCCGTTAAGCGGGCCCCCTGTGGCGTGGTCCACTATCCGCAGGCGTTCGGGGCGAATCATCAGCAGGCGCGGGCCATCCGGCTGGGCTGCGGCGTCGGTGATGAGCACCTGATCGCCCAGCAGCACCTGCCCCTGGCGCACCATCACCGGCACAAACGCGGACTCCCCAATGAACTCGGCCACAAAGCGGTTGGCAGGGCGCTCGTAAATGGTCTGCGGGGTATCCAGCTGCATGATCTTGCCGGTGTTGATGACGGCGATGCGGTCTGACATGGTGAGCGCTTCGCGCTGGTCGTGCGTCACGTAGACCGTGGTCATGCCCAGCTTGTCGTGCAACTGGCGCAACTCGATCTGCATGTGTTCGCGCAATTGCTTGTCCAGAGCCGACAGGGGTTCATCCATCAGCATGATGCGGGGTTCGAACACCATGGCGCGCGCCAGTGCCACCCGCTGGCGCTGGCCGCCTGACAACTGGTCTACACCGCGCTCGCCATAGCCGCCCAGGCGCACCATTTCCAGCGCCTGTTCGACGCGTTTGGCAGCTTCTTCGCGCGGCACCTTGCGCAGCCTCAACGGAAAGCCCACGTTGCCCGCCACGGTCATGTGGGGGAAGAGCGCATAGTTCTGAAACACCATGCCGACATCACGCTGGTGTGGCGGTGTGGCGATGACCTCGGTATCGCCAAACTTCACGCTGCCCCCGTCAGGGCGCGTGAAGCCGGCCAGCACGGTCAGCAGCGTGGTTTTGCCGGAGCCCGACGGGCCCAGCAGGGTGAGGAATTCACCGCTTCGGATGTCCAGATCAACATGATCCAGGGCATGGGCGCTGCCGTAGCGCTTTGTCAGCTGCCTGATCTGGATGGGCAGCGACGAATTACGAGCCATTGATAAACCTTTCCGGTTGAATCATCCTTCGCCATGCGGGCCGCACTCAGCTCGTACTTGCGCGAGCCAGTTACTCGGTCAGCATGTTCTGGTACAGCTCGGATGCGCGTGCTTCGTTCTTGGTGTACCACGCCAGGTCGATACCCAGTTGTTTGCCTGCATTGTCGGGGTGCGACGGCAAGGTTTTGGCATAAGCCGCCGGAATAGCGCCACCCTCATAGGCCTTCTTGTTGGTCGGGCCATAGGTGATGTACTTGGTGAACTCAGCCTGGTACTGCGGCTTGCTGATCTCGTTAAGGAACTTCATGGCCAATGCCTTGTTGGGCGCGCCCTTGGGCACACCGAAGCAGTCGTAATCCAGAAGGGCCTGGTTGAAAGTGTAAGCGACCTTGGCACCGTCTTTGGCCACCACGTCAAAGCGCCCGTTCCAGCCGGTGACCATGTCAACTTCGCCATCTTTCATGAGCTGCGCATGCTGTGCACCGGATGACCACCACACGGCGATATGGGGCTTCAGCTCCTTAATTTTTTTGATAGCACGTTCAATGCCGCCGGGGGCTGACAGCACTTCGTAAACCTTGTTGGCTGGCACGCCATCGGCCATCAGCGCGGGTTCCAGCGCGCCGGCCACGCCTTTGCGGTACGAGCGCTTGCCGGGGAATTTCTTGACGTCCCAGAAATCTGCCCAGCTTTGCGGGCCTTTGTCGCCATAGGTCTTGGTGTTCCAGGCCAGCACGGTGGAGAACACATCGCCACCCACACAGTGCTCTTGTGCCAGGCCAGGGGCAAAGCTGGAGACATCAATCGCTTTGTAATCCAGCGCCTCCAGCAGACCCTCAGACCCCGCGCGGGCGGCGCTGCCCGAGCCGCTGGCAACGATGTCCCAGGTGACCGCACCGGCCTTGACCTTCAGGCGCAGGTCGGCAATGCCCGTGTAGGTTTCTTCCTTGATCGTGATGCCCAGCGCCTTGGCGGCCGGCTGGAACAACGCCTTGCTCTGGCCTTCCTGGTACGACCCACCGAATGAAACGATGGTCAGTTGAGCCGCTGCTGTGCCTGCGAACAGAGCCGCACCACAGGCCACTGCGGTCAATGCCACAACGCGTTTCCAGATTGTCTTGTTCGTCATATTGAAATCTCCTGTTGATCCATCATGAAAGGCAGAATTACCCAGCGATCCCGTCCAAAGTCTAGAAACAAGGTGGTCTGGCGGACAGGACCATTCTCAAAACATCGCCATACCACTGCACACCCTATAACACCCTACATTTACGAACTCAGCAAGCTCTCATCAAACCTTCATATCCGGGCCGCGACGCTTTTGATTTTGCTGTAGCTCCGCAGGGCCTCCAGCCCCTTTTCCCGCCCGAACCCCGAATGCTTGTTGCCGCCAAACGGCACCGCAATGCCACCCGCAAAATACTCGTTGATGAACACCTGGCCTGCGTCTATTTGCGCGGCCAGCCGGTGTGCGGTGCTGAAGTCCCTGGTAAACACGCCCGCCACCAAGCCATAGGCCGTGCCATTGGCCAGGGCCACGGCCTCGTCCAGATTGTCAAATACCTGCACGCTCAACACCGGCCCAAAAATCTCTTGCTGTACCGCCTCGTCATCGGATTGGAGGTCGTCCAGAATCGTGGGCTCATAAAACCACCCCAGGCCTGTGGCCGGGTCGCGGGCAGGGTGACCACCTGCGAGCACGTTAACGCCGCGTGCACGGGCCCGGTCCACAAAACCGGCAATGCGGTCAAGCTGCGCCTGGGAGTTGACGGCGGCCATGCCGGTGTTGCGCAGCCCGTGGCCCAGTGTGATGGCTTTGGCGCGGGCAGCGAGCTTGTCTACAAACTGGGCGTGAATGCGCCGGTCAATCACCAGGCGTGACCCGGCTGAGCAGATTTGCCCGGCGTTCTCAAAAATGCCGCCGATGACGTTGTCGAGCGCCGCATCCACGTCGCAGTCTGCCAGCACCACCACGGGCGATTTGCCACCGAGTTCCAGCACCAGCCGCGTGATATGAGGTGCTGCGCCCTGCATCACATCAATGCCGGTGGCCACCGAGCCGGTGAAGCTGATGTGGTTCACGCCGGGGTGTCGCACCAGCGCGGCACCGGCCTGCCTGCCCGTGCCCGTGACCACATTGCACACACCGGGCGGCAGTCCTGCCTGCGTACACAGGTCTGCCAACATGAGCGCTGTGAGTGGCGTTTGTTCTGCGGGCTTGGCAACCACGGTGCAACCCGCCGCCAGTGCCGGGGCAATCCCCCGGGCGGCGGTGGAGAGCGGGTAGTTCCAGGGAATGATGTGTGCGGTAACGCCCACAGGCTCGTTGACGGTGTAGGCCAGGTAATCGCTGCCCAGAGGGATGCTATCGCCCTGGTGCTTGTCGCACGCGCCCGCGTAGTACTCAAAGGTGTTGGCGGCACCCGCCACGTCGCCCAGGGCTTCGGCCAGTTGCTTGCCGCTGTCCAGCGTCTCGGCCACGGCCAGCCGGTCGGCATTGGCACGGATCAGAACGGCAACACTGTGCAACAAGCGGCCCCGCTGGCTGGGCGTGAGTTTGCGCCAGGGGCCTGCCAATGCAGCCCGTGCCGATTGCACTGCGATGTCTATGTCACTGGCGTCACCCGCCGCAAAGCTTGCAAACGCGCGGGCGGTACCGGGGTCGACTGTTTCCATGCGCGCGCCGCTGAGGGCGGGCACGAATTTGCCGTCGATGTGATGGCCCTCGGGCAGGCCGGCAATCGTCCCGCTGGATTGCGCCTCATGCACCAGGGCCTGAAGAGACGTTGACATGGTCAGCTTGTCTCGCTGATCTGATAGCTTGCTTTTGCCAGCCAGTCGGGGTTGATCTCAACACCCCAGCCGGGCTCGGGCGACAGGTGGACAAAGCCATCTGTCACCGCGTAGGGCGACTTCACAAAAAGGCCATCCTGCCAGGGGTAGTAGTCCGGGCCTTCAATTGACAGCTCCAGGTACTTGCCTGCATTGGGAATGGCACAGAGCAGGTGCATGGTGAACAGGGTCACCATCGACAGGTTGGCGCTGTGTGGCGTGCAGGGTAGCCCTGCCGCTTCTGCCATGCGGGCGACCTGCAATGTGCGTGCCATGCCGCCCATGTAGCAGACGTCAGGCTGGACGATGTCAACTGCGCCCATTTCTATCATGTGTTTCCACACGGGCAAATAGCAATCCTGCTCGCCACCGGTGACGTCAAGGGCGAGCGCCTCGCGCACCTGCCGGGTTTGTTCAAGCTCCCAGTAAGGGCAAGGCTCTTCGAAATGGCTGATGCCGTTGTCTTCAAGCAGGTTGCCGACCTCGATCGCGCGACCAGGGCTGTAGCAGCTATTGCCGTCCACCAGCAGGGCCGGAGAGTCGCCCATGGCGCGGCGCATGGCCGGCACAATTTCTTCGGTGCGTCCGGGCCACTCATCCACATCGTGGCCGTATTCGGCACCGACCCGGAACTTGAATGCATCAAAGCCAAAGCGGTCGCGTTGGTCCAGCATGCGGCGCACTTCGTCCTTGGGCGTGATGTCGCGCTTCATCGATGACGCATAGGCACGCAGCGGGCGCGCCTTGCCGCCGATGAGTTCGCACACAGGCTTGCCTTCGAACTTGCCCCGCAGATCCCACAGAGCGGTGTCCAGGCCACACATGGCGCGGTACAGGTGGGAGCCGGGAAACTTGTGCTCACGCTCGGGGATCAGGGCCATCAGGCCCTCAATGTCAAAAGCGTTGTGCCCCAGCGACCAGGGTGCCACCTGCCGATGCAATATCAACGATGTGATGTCCGCGTGGTAGGTCGAGACCTGACCCCAGCCCTGGGAGCCGTCTTCAGCGGTGACGCGAACGAACCCGACAAACGGGTCGCAAAAGGTTTCAATGGTCTTGATACGCATTGGGCTGGCGTGCGGCTTGAAGTGCTTGAACAAAGGTCATCATTGACTCGAAGTGGTCTGCCACCTAGGTCCATTTTGAATATTGCGTGATACCATTTTCAAACACCTTAACGAGGAAATTCATGGTCAAGCGTGCAGGGGGTTCCCTTTTGTTGTCGATCCGGGTGGACCACGCTTCGGCCCAGCCCATCAGCACACAGCTGTGCATCGCGCTGAGGGAAATGATCCTGACGGGCGGCTTTGCTGCGGGGGACCGACTGCCCGCCACGCGGACCCTGGCGCGTGACCTGGGCCTGTCGCGCACCACCATCATTGAGGTGTTCAGCCGCCTGGAAGCCGAGGGCCTGATCGACTCCAGAATTGGCTCAGGTGCCTTCGTCAGTGCAGCGGTGGGCGCGAACCGGGCACGGCCCGCTAAGCCGGGTAAGCCCGATCAGGCCTCGGCACCGCCACGGCTTTCCAATGTCATGGCCCAGGCGGTTGACCGCTTCAATGAGCGCCGACGCCTACCGCACGTGCCCAGGGCTTTCACTACCGCGCTGCCCGCCTTTGATGTGTTCCCCATGGCGCAATGGGCCCGGCTGTCGGCCAAATTTCTGCGGGCCGGGCGCAATGAGGTTATGGGGTATGGCGACCCTTACGGCTTGCCCCAGTTGCGCCGCGCCGTGGCGTCGCACCTGCGCGCGAACCGTGGCGTGACGTGCGACCCCGAACAGATCTTCATCGTGGGGGGCGCGCAGCAGGCGTTTCACCTGATCGGCTCGATGCTGCTGAACCCTGGCGACAAGGTGTGGTTTGAGAACCCTGGTGCGATTGGTGCCAGCAACAGCCTGATTGCTTCGGGCGCCGAGCTGGTCCCCGTGCCGGTTGACGACGACGGGCTCCGCGTGGACGAGGGCCTGCGGCTTGCGCCCCGTTTTCGCCTGGCCTTTGTCACGCCGTCCCACCAGCAACCCCTGGGCAGCATCATGAGTCTGGAGCGGCGCCTGGCGCTGCTGGCCGCCGCCGGGCAGGCCGGTGCCTGGGTGGTAGAGGACGACTACGATGGCGAGTTTTTCTTTGGTGGCAGACCGCCACCCACGCTCAAGAGTGCCGACACGACCGGTCTGGTGATTTATGTGGGCACGTTCAGCAAGTCGCTGTTTCCGGCGCTCAGACTGGGCTACGTGCTGGCACCGCCCGGTCTGGTGGAGACGTTTCGCACCATCATGAGCCGCTTTGTCCAGGGCGTGCCATCGCACACGCAGGGTGTGGTGGCCTCCTTCATTGATGAAGGGCATTTCGCAGCCCATGTGCGCCGGATGCGCCATATTTACCAGGAACGCCATGCCGCGCTGATCGACGCTGCGTCCCGTCAGTTGACCGGCCTGCTGGATGTCATCCCGGCCCACAGCGGCCTACACACGGTGGGGTACCTGAGGCCTGGACTCAATGAGTTGCAGGTGTCTCTGGACGCGGAGCAGCAGGGCCTGACGGTCTCACCCATCGGCCGTTTTGCGATCAAGCCCGTCGCGCTGAACGGCTTGGTGCTGGGCTTTGGCAGCGTGCCACCACCCGCCGTTGAAGCCGGTGTCGGGGTGCTGGCGCAGCTGCTGGAAACCCGGCTTCGTGCACGCTAAAGAAAAGAAAGAGAAGCGGCGCAATGGTCTGGCATTTTGTCTAAAGCGGACCTGTCGAACCGACCACTTGACGTGGGATGCTTGGCCAGTGACAGAATTTGATTACATCATCGTCGGCGCGGGGTCGGCAGGCTGCGTGCTGGCCAACCGCTTGAGCGAATCCGGTCAGCACACGGTGCTGCTGCTGGAAGCCGGTGGCAGCGACAGGCACTTCTGGCTGCGGGTACCTATTGGTTATGGCAAGTCGTTTTACAACCCCCGCGTGAACTGGATGTACCGCACCGCACCCGACGCCGGGCTGGCAAATCGCCAGGGCTATTGGCCCCGTGGCAAGGTACTGGGCGGCTCCAGCAGCATCAATGCCATGGTGTATGTGCGGGGCCAGGCCGCAGACTACGACGACTGGGCTGCACTGGGCAACCCTGGCTGGGGTTGGGACGATGTGCTGCCCTGGTTCAAACGGCTGGAAGACAGCGACCTGGGCCCCAACGACTGGCGGGGCACCGGGGGCCCTTTGCATGTAAGTGACGTGAGTGGTTCGGTGCATCCCCTGTGTGAGGTGTATTTGAACGCCGCCCGTGAGGCGGGTCTGGTGTTCAACCCCGACCTGAACGGGGCATCCCAGGAAGGCGTGGGGACTTACCAGATCACGACCCGTGATGGCCTGCGTGAGTCGGCCAGCACGGCCTACCTGAGCCCCGCGCGGCGTCGCGGCAACTTGAGCATCGCCACGCAGGCCCATGCCAGCCGGATCCTGTTCACTGGCACCCAGGCGCAGGGCGTGTGCTACCTGCAAGGCGGAGCACCCGTGACAGCCCATGCACGGCGGGAGGTGATCGTGTCAGCCGGGGCCATCAATTCGCCGCAACTGCTGCAACTCTCGGGGGTTGGACCTGCAGCGCAGTTGCAGGCACTGGGCATCTCGGTGGTGGCCAACAGCCCTGCCGTGGGCCAGCACCTGCAAGACCATCTTTGTATTGACCATTTGTACCGCTCGCGGGTGCCCACCCTGAACAACGATCTGGGGGGCTGGTTGGGGCGGCTGCGCGTGGGCCTGCAGTACCTGGCGGGGCGGCGTGGCCCGCTGGCCCTGAGTGTCAATCAGGGTGGCGGGCTTCTGCGCTCGCGCCCCGACCTGGCCCGCCCGAACATCCAGCTGTATTTCTCGCCACTGAGCTATATCCGGGCACGTCCGGGCAAGCGCGAGTTGATGCGGCCCGACCCGTACCCTGGCTTTCTGCTGGGGGCACAGCCCTGCAAGCCCACGAGCCGGGGGCATCTGCGTCTGGCCAGTCCCGACCCGTTGGCGGCACCCCTGATCACGCCTAACTCGCTGGCCAATGACCACGACCTGCAGGAGATGCTGGAAGCCACCCTGTGGTTGCGCAAGCTGGCGGCAACACCGGCCTTCAGCGCCATCATTGAGCACGAATTGCAACCCGGCGCATCTGTGACCAGCCGCGAGGCGCTGGAGGCCGATATTCGCCAGCGTGCCTCGACTGTCTTTCACCCGGTGAGCACCTGCCGCATGGGGCCCGACCCGGCCCAGGCGGTGGTGAACCATCGCCTGCAGGTGCATGGCCTGCAGCGTTTGCGGGTGATTGACGCCTCTGCTTTCCCCGCCATCACCAGCGGCAACACCAATGCCCCCACCCTGATGCTGGCCGAGAAGGCCGCGCAAATGGTGCTGGACGATGCGGCTGTCTGAACTTTTCACCACGAGCTTCAACCTTCGAGCCCTTTCCCATGGACATTCTTCAAAACTGCAAGCTGACCCCGTACTGGTGGGACGATGTGCCGCGACCCGCGCTGGCCCCCGCTGAGTTGCCCGCCAGCGTGGACGTGGCGGTGATTGGGGCGGGCTACACCGGTCTTCATGCCGCCCTGCAGACGGCCCGTGGTGGGTGCTCCACCCTGGTGCTGGACGCGGAAGACGCGGGCTGGGGATGCAGCACCCGCAATGGCGGCCAGGTGTCCACCAGCATCAAACCCAGCTTTGAGCTGCTGGCCAAACGCCACGGGCCGCAACTGGCGTTTGACATCCTCAAGGAAGGGCATCGCTCACTGGCCTTCATTGCGGACTTCATCCGCAGCGAGGCGATTGACTGTGACTTCCATCAGGTGGGGCGTTTTCATGCGGCCCACAATGCCGCCCAGTACGAGGCCCTGGCCCGGCGTGTCACGCACCAGCCCAAGGGGCTTGAAGTAGACGCCCACGTGGTGCCACGTGCCAGCCAGCGCGAGGAATTGGGCAGCGATGTGTACTGGGGCGGTGTGGTTTATTCGGGCCACTGCTCGGTCCACCCGGCCCGCTACCACCAGGGTTTGCTGGACCGCGCGCTCGCCTCAGGCGCGCAGGTCATGCCCAGGTGTGCGGTCACGGGTGTGGAGCGGCAAGGCCAGCGGTTTCGCGTGAAAACGGCCAAAGGGGATGTGATGGCGCGTGATGTGGTCGTGGCGTCCAACGGCTACACCGGGCGCGCCACACCCTGGTTGCAGCGCCGCGTGATCCCGATTGGCAGCTACATGATTGCCACCGAGGAGTTGCCGGAGGGCATGATGGACCGCCTGATTCCCAAAAACCGCATCGTCAGCGACACCCGCAAGGTGGTGTACTACTACCGGTCTTCCCCAGACCGAAAACGCATTCTCTTTGGCGGGCGAGTCTCGCACCAGGAGACCGACCCGCGCATCAGCGCTCCCAGGCTGCATGCCGACATGGCCGACATCTTTCCGGAGCTGCGCCAGGTGGGCGTGAGCCATTCCTGGTGCGGGTATGTGGCCTACACCTTTGACGAACTGATGCACGTCGGCAAACACGACGGCATGCATTACGCCATGGGCTATTGCGGGGCGGGCGTGGGCACCTCCAGTTACTTCGGCATGCGGGTGGGTCAGCAGGTGCTGGGCCTGGCCGAAGGCCGCACGGCGCTGGATGGTGTGGCCTTCCAGACCCGGCCGCTGTACACCGGGAACCCCTGGTTTCTGGCACCGTCTGTCATGTATTACCGCTGGCGCGACCGGCAATCCTTTTGATCGGGAAACCGCCATGCCAATTCTCAAACTCGCAGCCCGTTCAAACACCAGCAGCAGCAAGCTGGACGACTGGGGCACGGTAGGCTTGCCCTTGAGCGAGCCCGCCTGCCAGCTACGGGGCACCAAGATCGTTGCCCCGATTGCCAACGCGCCTGAAGTCGGCCTGTGGGAATGTTCCCCCGGCCAATACCGGCGGCAGATTCGCAGCGCCGAAACCATGCACGTCATCAGTGGCGATGCCACGTTTACGCCGGACGACGGCGAGCCGGTAGAACTCGGCGCGGGGGATGTGTTCTTTTTTGGGCCCGATACCCGGGGTGTTTGGGACATCCGGACCCCGCTGCGCAAGGTCTATGTGCTTTTTAAAGGTGAATGAGGCCGTGCTGGCTTTGGCAACTCGATGTAACACTGATCTATCGCAAGATCGACCGCTACCTCGCCCCGGATACTGGTTCACCGTAATGCAGCGGTCTGCCGCGTTTTCGGCCGTAATTGGGGGGAATCATGATGAATTGGGTAAGACTTGTGAGAGCGTTGGCATTCGCCGCTGCCTTGTCGCTGGGCGGGTGTGCGGTCGAGATTGAAAACA
>JANOAP010000264.1:0-5640 GCA_031411175.1 Rhodoferax sp.
CTGGCAGGGGCCTAAAGAGAAAGAAACCAAAACCAAAAGCCGGGCACCGTAAACTTCCAGTTTCAACCCGATCAAGCCATCAGGAATAAGTTAAAGACCGGACTGCCCTTCAGGCTCATACCTGGATTGGAAAATACTGCCCATGCTGGCGCTGCACCGCTGCACCGCTGACCCAGGGCGGGCCGGTCACGTGCAACCCGGTACGGCCCAAGCGACGTCAGGCGTATTCAGCCAGCGTCTTCTTCATCTTCTTCATGGCCGCCACTTCAATCTGGCGAATGCGCTCGGCGCTCACACCATATTCGGCGGCCAGCTCGTGCAGCGTCATGCCGCCGGAGCTGTCGTCATTGACCTTGAGCCAGCGCTCTTCCACAATGCGGCGGCTGCGCTCATCCAGCGCTTCCAGAGCCGTGGCAATGCCATCGCTGGCCAGCACGTCGCGCTGGTGCGATTCGATCATCTGGGTAGGCTCATGCGCGGTGTCGGTCAGGTAGGCAATCGGGCCGTAAGCTTCTTCGCCGTCGTCTGACGGGCTTGGGTCCAGCAGCACATCACCTCCGGAAAGCCGGGTTTCCATCTCGATGACTTCCTCACGCTTGACCTTCAGCGTGGCGGCCATCGAGTCGATCTGGTCTTCACTCAGGGTGTTGCGGTGCGTGCCGACGTCTGCCGCAGCGTCATCCGACTGATAGCGTTGCTTCATCGACCGCAGGTTGAAAAACAGCTTGCGCTGGGCCTTGGTGGTGGCCACCTTGACCATACGCCAGTTTTTCAGGATGTACTCATGAATCTCGGCCTTGATCCAGTGCATGGCGTAGCTCACCAGGCGCACGCCCTGGTCGGGGTCGAAACGCTTCACCGCCTTCATCAGGCCCACATTGCCTTCCTGGATCAGGTCGCCGTGGGGCAGGCCATAACCGAGGTATTGGCGTGAAATGGACACCACCAGGCGCAAGTGAGAGAGCACTAACTTGCCGGCAGCGTCAAGGTCGTTGTCTGTTTTGAACTTGCGCGAAAACTCCTGCTCCTGCTCCAGCGTGAGCATGGGCATGCGGTTGGAGGCCGAAATGTAGGCATCCAGATTTCCCAGAGAGGGCACCACGGACCATGGGTTCGCCACGGCCAGTGCAGCACCTGAGACTGTAGTTTGATAGGTCATACCAGAACTCCTTTTGTCAATGAAAGCTATATTAGCACTCTATTAGAGAGAGTGCTAACAACATGGTTCCGCCCGGTTTTGATTGATTCAATGGCGGCGATAGTGTTTTTTACGGTTGCGCCGGTTCCCGGTGGCAAAATTCAGGCCTCCGCATCTGAAATAGTGCTCTTTTCTGCCTCTTTAACGGTTCCGGCAGGCCCGCCGCTGACCGTCCCATGACCCCAAACCATGTCTATTTTTGAAATTGAAGGCGGTGTTCCGCTGCGGGGCACCGTGCGTGCCTCGGGCAACAAGAACGCCATTTTGCCGATGATCGCGGCCTGCATGCTGACCGACCAGGAGATGGTGCTGGAGAACGTGCCCGATATCATCGACGTGCGCCACATGCTGGAGGTCGTCGCGGCGCTGGGCGGTAAGGTAGAGCGCAGCGGCGAGCGCGTGAGCATCCATGCCAGGAGCCTCACCGGCAGCGAAATCAGCCGCGAGCTGTGCAACAAAGTGCGCACCTCCATCATGTTTGTGGCCCCTTTGCTGCACCGCATGGGCAAGGCCAAACTTTACCCACCGGGCGGCGACGTGATTGGTCGCCGACGGCTGGACACCCATTTCTATGGCCTGCAAAAACTCGGTGCAAGCGCCGTGGTGAATGGCAGTTACGAGTTCGCCATGCCCGCGCCTTTGACCGGTGCCGAGATGTTCTTTGACGAACCGTCAGTGACTGGCACTGAGCACATCATGATGGCCGCCGCTGTGAGCGCCGGGCACACGCTGATCCGCAACGCTGCCTGCGAGCCGCATGTGCAGGACCTGGCCCACATGCTCAACGCCATGGGGGCAAAAATCAGCGGCATTGGCACCAACCAGCTCAGCATTGAGGGCGTGACATCGCTGCACGGCACCACCCATCATGTCTGCCACGACCACGTTGAAGCTGCGTCTTATCTGGCACTGGCTGCCGCTACCGGTGGTGAAATCAGGGTGGAGGGCACGGACCTGCATGCCTACTGGATGTGCCGCCGCGTATTCGCCACGCTGGGCGTGAAGATTGAGCTGTACAAGGACCATATCCTGCTGCCTGGCAACCAGGAGATGCGGGTCACGCGTGACCATGATGGCTCGATACCAGTGATTGGCGACGGCCCCTGGCCGCAATTCGCCACCGACCAGATGAGCTGCATGATCACGCTGGCCACGCAGGTCGAAGGCAACGTGCTGTTCTTCGAGAAGATGTTCGAGTCGCGCCTTTACTTTGTAGACCGCCTGATCGCCATGGGTGCCAATGCCGTGGTGTGCGACCCGCACCGCGTGGTCATCAGCGGCCGCTCGCGCCTGACCGCTACCACGCTGACCTCACCCGACATCCGTGCCGGCATGGCGCTGCTGGGTGCGGCCTTGTGCGCCAAGGGCAGGTCAACCGTTCAGAACGCCAACATGATCGAGCGCGGCTACGAGCGTATTGAAGAGAAGCTGTTGGGCCTGGGCGCGCGCATCACGCACCGGGCCTGATTCCATCATCAGGCTAAGGGCTCACTTACCAGAAACACCGCAGAACTGGCTCTGCCAGGCTGCTGGTGTTGCCCCCGGCAAGGGGGAAAGCGAAGCGACACGCAGTGCGCGTAGCCGGGGGGTGAATCAATAGGGCGCGTCCGGCAGGCCGCAAAACGCGTCCACCGGGCTGACGCCGTCAAACGGTTCTTCCCCCAGCAGCTTGCGCACCACGGCTTGCTGCGTGGGTGCGGTAGCCGTGTACGCATTGATCACACAGGGCATGCGCGGCGCATCGTAAAGGTAGTAGGGCTGGCCAAACGACACCAACACGCACGGCAGTGTGTGCCAGTAGCGTTGCATCGCCCCACGCCAGTCGCCCTGAATGCGCGCCCAGTCCATGAAGATGTGCGAGCGCGACAGCAGCGACTCTTGCGCCAACAGATAAAGCACCAGATCCGTATCGGCTGGTGTAGGCGGCTGGGCCGCATCGAACGCCCGCACCTCAAACCCGCGCTGTGCCAGCAGCGCCTGCACCTGCAGGTCCATCGCCCCATGACCGGCAAAGCCGCCGCGTTCCGGGTCTGTCATGACGACCACACGCCGGTGCTTTTCGATAGTGAGCGGCAATGTTTTTTGTACGTCTTTCACCAGGGTCACGCTGGCGTTGGCGACGCGCTGCGCCACAGCCAGGTGAGCCGGGCTGCGCACCACCTCACGCGCATGTTCAAGCGGTGGCAGCAGTTCGTCGACGGTCTTGCGGTGCAGGCCCAGCGCCGCCTTCAGGCCCAGCACGCGGGTGATGGCCTCTTCAACGCGCGCTTCACTCAGGCGGCCGTCCGACAGTGCCGCCATCACATGGCCCAGGTCGGTCTCAAACGGGCCTGGAAACAGCAGAACATCGCAGCCGTGCGCAATCACCTCGGGCACAGACTGCGCGCGCGGGGCCCAGGCGGATAGGCCGGCCATGCCGCTGGCGTCTGACACGATCACGCCGTTAAAACCCAACTCGCCCCGCAGCAGATTCATGTTCAGCGCTTTGGACACCGAGGCCGGGCGACAAACCTCAAGCCCGCTCTCGCCATGGAGGCGGGCGTAGGCTGGCAGTGCAATGTGGGCAGACATTACGGACATGACGCCAGCGTCGATCAGGCTGCGATAGAGCTTGCCGAACCGCTCGTACCAGGCGGGCATGTCCAGCGGGTTGATGGTGGTCACCAGATGCTGGTCGCGGTCGTCAAAGCCTTCGCCCGGCCAATGCTTGGCGGTAGCCGCAATGCCATGGCGCTGGAAGGTGCGAACATTGGCCAGGGCCTGCGCCAGGATCGTGTCCACATCAGAGCCATACGAACGCGTGGCGACAATGGCGCTGCGAAACGCGGCGTTGATGTCAACCACGGGCGTGAAGGTCCAGTTGTAGCCCAGAGCGCGGGCTTCTCTCGCCAGCACCGCAACCGCTTCTTCGGAAAGTGCCGGTGAACCAGCCGCTGCCAGCCCAAGCTGGTTGGGCATTGGCGTGCCAAACGGCATGCCAATGGCACCGCCTTCAATGTCGCCGCTGATCAGCAGCGGGATCTCGGCGCTTTCAACCAGGGCGCGCGTGGCGCGCCAACTGGCTACCAGGTCGCTGCCGCCAAAACGCGTGATGCCACCGACCTGGTGGGCTGCGAGCTCGGCGGTGCGTTGTGCATCGTCACCGTGTGCGGGCAGGTTGAAAAGCTGGCGGACTTTCTCTTCGGTAGAGAGTTTGCCCAGCCAGCCCTCTACCCATTGAATCGCCCCATCGTCCAGATTGAACGGTGCCAGGCGCAGTGCATTGAGGGCGGTCACTGGAGTACCTACGTGCTGCGCACTGAGGTGCGAGCTTGCTTGGGGGCGGCGCGGCGCGGCGCTCATGCCAAAGCATCCGCCAGACGCAAGCCGTGACGCCTCTCCGGATCCGCCAAAGATGCTGCGATGGAGGGATGCAGCCGCACGCCGTCTTTCAGCTGCGCATCTCGCCGTTTGAGCCCACCCTCACCGGGCAGACGGACGGGCCGCGCCGGGTCGATGGGCGGGTTGTTGCGGCACAGACTGGCAATGTGGTCCATCTGGCGCAAGAAAGCGGCCTTGCCGCCAAAGGCATGGATGTCATGCAGCGTGATGTGCACGGTGGCACCCCAGCCCTCAGGCGGATCGGCGCGGCCATGGCCCGCCAATCCGCCCGTGATGGACTCCACCAGCAGCGCCATGCCATAGCCTTTGTGGCCATGGTTGAGCCCGCCCACGGGTAAGAGCGTGCCGGGCGGTTTGTTGAACAGCACCTGCGGGTCGTTGGTAGGCTGGCCCGTGGCGTCGATGAGCCAGTGGTCGGCAAAGGTTTCACCAGCGGCGCGCTTGCGGTTGCTCATGCCATTGGTGGTGATGGAGGCCGAAATATCGACCATCACACCGCCCTGCGTGAGCGGAAACCCCAGCGCCAGCGGGTTGGGCGTGAACACCGCTTTTGTGCCGCCAAACGGTGCCACGCTGGCCCCGGCCGGGTCGGAGCAGGCCAGCACCATCAGCATGTCTTCTTCCAGCGCGCGCAGCATGTAAACCGCCAGGCACGCAATGTGATGGCTGCGCCGGATCACCAGTGACGCCGTGCCCAGGTTGCGGGCGCGCGGCACCAGCATGTTCAGGCCCAATTCCATCAGCCAGGGGCCGGGCAGGCGCTTACCGTCCCACAACACGGCTGCCGGGCGGTCCGACACCACGTCGGCAACGCCATCGCGCGCCATGCTGCCAGCCTCGACTTCTTTCACATAACCGGCCAGTTGTGCCAGGCCGTGGGTGTCGTGGCCCAGCAAGTCGCCTTCCACCAGCGTGCGGGCGACCGAGGCGGCCGGTGCCGTGGCCAGCCCGGCTTTTTGCAGCAGCGCGTCGGCGTAGTGGATCAGGGCGTCGGTGCGATAGAGCGGGCCGGTATCGTGGGTCATGTCAGCCTTCAGGGTTTGAATTCCAGAACGAGAGCC
>JANOAP010000265.1:0-5689 GCA_031411175.1 Rhodoferax sp.
ACCATCCAGCAAAGTCTTTACCCGGCTGAAATCCTCAACCCAAAGCGACACGGGTGAATGGTCGAAAAGGCTGCGCGCGTAGCGCTCACTCAAGCCCAATTTGTTGTGTGCGGTCACCACCGGCGTGATGTCCTGCAGTGCCACCATGACGCGGTCCCAGGTGTGTTCATGCCCCTTGAGCACGCGCACATCAACCTGCACGTTCATGCGGCGACCATCCAGGGCGTAGTTGACTGACTGGTTTGAAAATTCAAGATCACCTGACCACAGGTGTGCCAGCTCGGTCACGATGCCGTCAAAGGTGTCGTCGCGAAGGACATCCCCCAGACCTGCCACAAGCTCGTCCAGACTAACCGCAGCAAAAATCTGAAGGGTTTTCTGGTTGACTTTAAGAACTTTGATGCGGGCCGAGCATTGGGCCAGCAATTCAGGCGACTGACGCAAGTGCGCCCTGAAATCGACAACACCCTGGGCACGCCAGGTGTCAAACAGGGACTTGATCCCGCTGTAGTCTTCGAGCCACAGCGAAATCGGGGCCGACTCGAACAGCAGTTCGAAATCGGCGGGTACGGCGGATACCGCGTGGGATGTATCCGTTAAATTTGCCAACGACATGCCTGAAGCCTCCAGGCCGTCATTGTCACTCAGGGCAAGGAGATCAGGCGCTGCGTGCCGGCCGCTTCTTGGCGTCGCGGGGTACAAACACCTTGCCGCCATTGCCCATGCTGGCAGGCTTCACGCCCATGGGCTTGCTGAACGCGGGCTTGCCGAAGGCAGGCTTGCGGTCACCAAAGTCGCCGCGCGGTGCGGCGTTGTTGCGATCACCGGCAAAATTGCGGTCACCAGCGAAGCGGTCATTGAAACCACCTTTGCGCTCATAGCTGAAGCCGCCGTCGCCACCGCCGTTACCGAAGTTACCACCACCATTGCCACCGCCAAAACCACGACCGCCATCACGGTTCGCATCGCGGTTGCCATCATTTTTATAGCTGGCCGGGCCGGCGATACGGGGACCGCCAGCATTTCTGTCAGCGAAACCACCGCGATTGGCACCAAAGCCACCGGCACGGGCACCGCCACCATGACCACGCGAGTCACGGCTGTCACCACGGCCACCAAAGTTGCCGCCGGGGCGTGAGTCAGGTACACGCTGCTTGGGCTCCAGGCCCGGAATCACTTCGGATGTGAACTGTTGACGCGTGAACGCTTCGATGTCAAAAATGCGGCGGCGGTCACGCAGCTCGGCAAAGGTCACGGCAATGCCGTCACGCCCGGCACGCCCGGTGCGGCCAATGCGGTGCGTGTAATCTTCGGCTTTCATCGGCAGGCCAAAGTTGAACACGTGGGTGATGGTGGGCACGTCAATACCGCGGGCTGCTACATCGGTGGCCACCAAAATTTGCACATGGCCTTCGCGCA
The DNA here is from genome assembly GCA_031411175.1 of Rhodoferax sp. Taxonomy (GTDB): domain Bacteria; phylum Pseudomonadota; class Gammaproteobacteria; order Burkholderiales; family Burkholderiaceae_C; genus JANYCG01. The sequence goes on from JANOAP010000265.1 coordinate 1,420, forward strand.
GTGCCATCAGGCGGCGATTGCGCAGGCCCTGGTTCAGGGCACCATGCAGAGCCACGGCGCTGAAGCCGTCTTGCTGCAGGTCATTGGCCAGGCCGTCACACTCGATTTGAGTGCTGGCGAAGACGATGGCCTGGTTGATGCCGGTGTCACGCAGCCAGTGGTCCAGCAGCTTGCGCTTGTGCTGGGCGTTGTCGGCCCAGAACAGAACCTGCTTGATGTTCTGGTGTTTTTCCTGAGGGGTATCGACCTGCACGCGCTGCGGCTCGCGCATCACGCGGGTAGCGAGTTGCTGGATGCGTGGTGCCAGCGTGGCACTGAACATCATGGTCTGCTTGCGCTCAATGGTGAGCTGGTTGACTTCGGCCAGGTCATCGGCAAAGCCGAGGTCCAGCATGCGGTCGGCTTCGTCCACCACCAGGAACTGAACCTGGTCGAGCTTGATCTGCATTGAGCGCTGCAAGTCAAGCAAACGGCCCGGCGTAGCCACCACGAGGTTGGCGTTTTGCAGCTTGGCAATTTGTAACTGGTAGGGCATGCCGCCCACCACGTTGGCGATGCGCAGACCACGGCAATGCTGCACCAGGTCAATGGCGTCGTGCGCCACCTGCTGGGCCAGTTCACGGGTCGGGCACAAAATCAGCGCGCCGGGCGTTGCGGCCTTGAAATTACGGGTGCTGGTCGGGTCCTTGCGCTTGGCGCGCTTGGGTGCTGCCTCGCCCTTGGCCAGCGCCTCAGCGGCGGCTTGATCGAAATCAGCGCGCTCTTTGGCTTCGGCTTCTGCCTGCTGGCGCAGCAAGGTGTGCAGCACGGGCAACAGGAAGGCTGCGGTCTTGCCGCTGCCGGTCTGGCTGGAGACCATCAGGTCCACAAAGCGGGCGGCCTTGCCATCTGCCGATTCGGCTTGCATGGCCAGCGGAATAGTCTTGAGCTGTACCGTGGTGGGCTGGGTAAAGCCCAGGTCTTTCACGGCGCGGATCAGCTCCGGGGCCAGGCCCAAAGCTATAAAGCCGTTGGGTACTTCGGGGATTTCCTCGGCGGCAGGGCTTGCGGGCTCGACTTCAGCGGCAGCCAGAGGCGCACTGAAAGTGTCAACCGTGTTGGCCACAAAAGAGTCAGTGGAGAGGGATTCAGCAGGCGAAAAGTCACCAGCCACTTCAAAAGCGTCAGTCATTTTTAAATCTCACACGCGAACGTCGGCACAGGGGCCGTACGCTCCGTCAATGGTTAAAAAACATCAACCATCAAACGGAACCTGCGCCAGCTTACCTTGGAAAGACCTTGGTAAGTTTTCAAAAATGACCGCAGTGAGTCATTCAGGCGCTTGGGACTTGTTTCGGCAGATTCCTGATGAATCCGCTCTGAGCCCAGTGTGTGAAGGGAGATGTACAAATATGCGCTTTTGCAAAACAGCAATCGGCGCAGCCTTGGATTATGGCACGAATTCGGGTTTCTACCTAATTCACCATGCGCAAAAAACGGGAACGGTAGTGTCCAAGCTCGTCAATCGACTCGTGCACATCGGCCAGCGCCGTATGTCGCTGCTGCTTTTTGAAGGCCTTGTAGACCTCGGGCCGCCAGCGTTTGGCCAGTTCCTTGAGCGTGCTGACGTCGATATTGCGGTAGTGAAAAAATGCGTCGAGTTGGGGCATGTACTTCACCAGGAAGCGCCTGTCCTGCCCGATGCTGTTGCCGCACAGGGGCGTGCCGCCTTTGGACACGTACTGCAACAGAAACGTGATCAGTTGGTCCTGGGCCTGCTCTTCCGTCACCGTGGAAGCCTTGACCTTGTCGATCAGCCCGCTTTTGCCATGGGTGCCCCTGTTCCAGGCATCCATGCGGTTGAGCTGCTCGTCACTCTGGTGAATGACCAGCACCGGGCCTTCGATGCGCGGCTCCAGGTTTGGGCCGGTCACGATCACGGCAATTTCGATGATGCGCTCGGCTTCGGGGTCCAGGCCGGTCATTTCGCAGTCCAGCCAGACCAGGTTCTGGTCAGACTTTTTCAGATGAGGTGCTGGCGGGGGCAAGTTTGTCGTGAGCTCATTCGTGTCTGTCATGCCTTGAATTGTCGCCTATGGCCTAAACTTGGAACCCATGAATCCCGCTCCGCTGACCTTCGATCCTGCCCACGCGTCCACGCTGGCGTCGCCCTCCTTCGCCCTGACCTTGAGTTTTGCCCTTGCTCTGGTGGTTGGCCTGGTGCTGAAATTTTGGCTGGCTTCGCGGCAGATTCGCCATGTGGCGCTCAACCGCACCACCGTGCCCGCAGCATTCGCGGGCAACATCACGCTGGCCGCACACCAGAAAGCCGCCGACTACACGATTGCCAAGGCCCGGCTGGGCCTGCTGGAGATGGCGCTGGGCACAGCCGTTTTGCTGGGCTGGACACTGCTGGGCGGCCTGTCGGCCTTGAACCAAGGGCTGGTGCAGTGGATGGGCGGCGGCATGGGGCAGCAGATTGCGCTGCTCGCTGCCTTTGTGTTTATCAGCGGGCTGATCGACCTGCCCATGACGCTGTACCAGACCTTTGTGCTGGAAGAGCGCTTTGGCTTCAACAAGATGACGTTCAAATTGTGGCTGGCGGACATGGTCAAGTCGAGCGCCGTCGGTGCGCTTATCGGTTTGCCCATCGTGGCCCTGATCCTGTGGGTGATGGGTGCGGCCGGCCTCTGGTGGTGGCTGTGGGCCTGGGGGCTGTGGATGGGATTCAATCTGCTTCTGCTGTTGATTTACCCCACCTTCATTGCGCCCCTGTTCAACAAGTTTCAGCCGCTGGAAGATGAAACGCTGAAGGCGCGGGTCACCGCCCTGATGCAACGCTGCGGGTTTGCGGCCAAAGGCCTGTTCGTGATGGACGGCAGCAAGCGCAGTGCCCACGCCAACGCCTATTTCACCGGCTTTGGCGCGGCCAAGCGGGTCGTTTTCTACGACACCCTGCTGGCCAAGCTGTCCGCTGGCGAGGTGGACGCGGTGCTGGCGCATGAGCTGGGACACTTTAAACACAAGCACATCATCAAACGCATCCTGTCGATGTTTGCCATGAGTCTGGCGGGTTTTGCGTTGCTGGGCTGGCTGGCAACCCAAGTCTGGTTTTACACGGGGTTGGGCGTCCTTCCGAACATGACTGCCGGAGCCCCGAACGACGCATTGGCCTTGCTGCTGTTCATGCTGGCCGTGCCCATCTTCAGCTTCTTCATATCGCCGCTGTTTGCGCAACTCTCACGCAAGCACGAGTTTGAAGCCGACGCCTATGCCGTCGCGCAAACCAGTGGCGCGGACTTGTCTACCGCGCTGCTCAAGCTCTATGAGGACAACGCCTCCACACTCACGCCGGACCCGTTGTACGTGAAGTTCTACTACTCCCATCCGCCTGCGTTTGAACGCTTGCAGCGGATGGCTGGGTAACGCCCGCTGGACGCCGCCATGACCACCATGTTGAAGAAAAAAGACTGGTCCACTATCACCAGACGGGCTTTGTCAGCTACTGAAATCGTAGCAAGCCTGGCGAAGCTCGAGGGCTGGAAGCTCACAGGTGACGGGGCTAGCCTGGCTATAGCAAAGACTTTTGAATTTGCGGACTTTGACGAAACCATGTCGTTTGTTAACGCCGTGGCGTTCATTGCCAAGGTACAGGATCACCACCCCGAATTGGCAGTGACCTACAACCGCTGCGTGATCCGGTTCAACACCCACGATGTGAGCGGCATCTCCAGCACCGACTTCGACTGTGCTGCGCAGATTGATGCGCTACTTCAATGAAAGCTGACGCGCTGCAAGCTGGCCTCATCGTAGGTAACTTTGGCCGGCATTTTCTCGTTGAGAACATAGACGGCAAGCGCCTCATCTGCCACTCACGCGGCAAGAAAAGCCAGGGCGTGGTGGGCGACCGGGTGTTGTGGAAAGCCTCCGAAGACGAAGGCACAATCGAGAAAATTGAGCCGCGGCGCAACCTGTTCTACCGGCAGGACGAGGTCCGCACCAAGTCGTTTGCGGCCAATCTCGATCACGTGCTGATCCTGATCGCCGCAGAACCCGAGTTCTCCAGCAGCCAGTTGTCGCGCGCGCTGATCGCGGCCGAGGCGGAGCACATCACGCCCATCATTGCCCTGAACAAGAGCGATCTGGTGGCACCCTTCGAGCGCGCCTGGCAGTGGCTGCTGCCGTACCGCCACATGCACTACGGCGTACTGCCCCTGTCGCTCAAAGAATCGGGCAATGTTGACCGCGCTGAATTGCTCAAACTGCTGGGTGGCAAGACCACGCTGGTGCT
>JANOAP010000266.1:0-4763 GCA_031411175.1 Rhodoferax sp.
CCATCGGTGGCCGGAAGATCAAGTTTGAACTGGTCGCTGAAGATGATGCGGCTGATCCAAAGCAGGGCGCAGCTGTCGCACAGAAGCTGTGCGATGCCAAGGTGGCAGGGGTTGCCGGTCACCTGAATTCGGGCACCACCATCCCCGCATCCAAGGTTTACAACGACTGCGGTATTCCCCACATCACCCCGTCGGCCACCAACCCCAATCTGACCAAGCCTGGCTACAAGACCACGTGGCGCTTGCTGGCCAATGACAACGCACTGGGCGCAGGCCTGGCGTTCTATGCGGCTGACGCTCTCAAGCTCAAGCGCATCGCCGTGATTGATGACCGCACTGCTTACGGCCAGGGCGTTGCCGATGTGTTCAAAAAGACGGCCGCCGCCAAAGGCATCACCATCGTTGACGAGCAATTCACCACCGACAAGTCGGTGGATTTCATGTCCATCCTGACGGCCATCAAGGCCAAAAACCCTGATGGCGTGTTTTTCGGCGGCATGGACCCTCAAGCCGGCCCCATGCTGCGTCAGATGGAACAGCTCGGCCTGACCAATGTCAAGTACTTTGGCGGCGACGGCATCTGCACCAACGACCTCATCAAACAGTCTGCCGGTGCTAAAACGCTGGACAACGTGGTGTGCGCTGAAGGCGGTGCGTCCCTCGCAAAAATGCCTGGCGGCGATGCCTGGATGAAGCGCTATGAAGCCAAGTACCCCAAGCAGTTCCAGGTCTATAGCCCGTATGTCTACGACGCTGTAAACGTTTTGGTGGATGCCATGAAGCGCGCCAACAGCGTGGACCCCAAGGTGTATGGCCCCATGATTGGCGCCACCAACTACAAGGGCATCACGACCACGGTGCAATTTGAGTCCAATGGCGAGTTGAAGAACCCCGCCATGACCCTGTACACCTACAAGGGTGACAAGAAGATTGCCTTGAACTAAATCGCAATCCTCTGGCCTCCAAAAATGCCACCTTCGGGTGGCTTTTTTTATGCCTGCTTTTCAGGGTCCGTAAGAATTCAGCGCTGAGTCGGCTAAAATAAGCGGTTCCGGAGAGGTGGATGAGCGGTTTAAGTCACACGCCTGGAAAGCGTGCGAGGGGTAAAACCCTCCGCGGGTTCGAATCCCGCCTTCTCCGCCAGTTAGATGCCCCAAGTAATTGATTTACTTGGGGTTTTTCTATTTCTGGCCCGCTATTTTCACTTGTTACCCCCGCTTTACCTCCAGCCGGTGCAGGGCTACCCGTTCACGGTCTGCTCACGAGCACCCACTGCGATGCGCTGAGGTCGTCACCGTTGACCGTGGGGGCCTCATGATCCATGGGGGCATCACCTACTTTGCCGGGATACAAGAAAAGGTCGCCGGTCAAACGTGGTGGTGTGTTCCCGTGGCACCCGCTCAGGCCTGATGCAAGCCCGGCAACTTGTGGCGCCGGGACACTCAAGACCATGACCTTGACGGGTATGGTTTTCCACAAATAGGGATAAAAAAGTTGACACCAGCCCCCTTTGAAATGGCGCGGTTATTGGGAACTTGTTGCTATGTATTTGATAGCAACATATCATTCCAACTGCAAACGATTTTGGCGAGCAGCCCATTCCTGCAGGGCCAATGCGCTGCGCAGTCAGCCGACACTTCCAATCGGAATCATCAGCTTTACAGCGTCGAGATTTTTTACATTTCCAAACCAATATTTTTACAAGCCTTTGATTTCTATAGCAAAAAAAACTGGTTCGATTTGTGCTTCACGTTGACTTGAATCAACATTTTGTTGCATTTGCACCCATTCGCATCAGTGATGAGTTTTGTGGTGACCAATCAGTCGTATGGAGACCTTTGTGAAAACTTTCAATCTTTGGCGATTCTTCGCCTTGCTTGTGATGGCCGTTGCGGCGTCTATCGCGCAGGCGGTGCCTGTAGTCTTTTCCTATTCCGGGTCAATCGTGAAATACGTCATACCCACCAGTGGGATATACGACATCACCGCATACGGCGCCCAGGGCGGCTCGGTTGGGTATATCGGCAGCAATGGTGGCTACGGTGCCACGATCGGGGGCACTCTCCTCCTTACTGCGGGCCAAACGCTGGATATCGCCGCAGGCGGTCAAGGTCGTCTTGGCGGTTGCTGTAACACAGCAGGTAACAGCCCCGGCGGCGGCGGCGGGAGTTTCGTGGTTCTCGAAGATGGCGCTTCATTTATTCCCCTGATCATCGCTGGCGGGGGCGGCGGTGCTGGTTATTACGGTGGTGGTGGCGGCGGTGGACAGACGGGCACCTCCGGCGGCAATGGGGGTGGGCAATATTACGGTGCGGGAGGAAGTGCCGGCAACGGAGGCGGACGGTCAACGTTCGATTACTCTTACCCCAGTTCGCAGTCTGGCGGCGGAGCCGGCTTCTACAGCAACGGGGGCAGTTCCGACTACGCCAGTGGCCAGGGGGGCCAGTCTTTTTTCAATGGATTGTTTGGTGGAAGCGCGTCCGTACTTGCCGGTGGTGCGGGTGGCTTTGGCGGCGGTGGTAGCGGCGGTGGCCGGTACGGTGGAAATGGCGGCGGCGGCGGCGGTTACAGCGGAGGCGGCGGCGGCGATTCCTCCCATGGCGGCGGCGGCGGCGGCTCATACTTCACCGATTTGTTGGCTTTCGCGCCAAATGAACTCATAGCTACAGGGGGCGCTAACGGTGGCAACGGCTTCATTACCCTTGACCTGATTCAAACCGTGCCTGAACCAACGTCCATTGCGCTGCTCGGCATCAGCTTGGCTGGACTCTTGATGAGCCGTCGCAGGAAGTATTAACTTTGTCCGGCGCCTGCTCTGAAACATTCAGGCGTCGGCCTTTGGTTTTACCCGATCGCTGGCATCACTGCCCGACAACGTCGGGGCCAATGCTGTCGCCACACTTTCTGCGTACCGGCAAGCCAAAGTAAGAGTCAAGGACCATGCGCCTGACTTGAGACTATTCATTGACCGGGCACGGTAGCCCGTTGCGCTGACGTTGGCATAGGAAGCGCCCCGCAGTCATGGCTTATGCCCTCGCTGTATGGCCAGCTTCACCGCAGCAATACGCCGGCTCTCACTCTCAGAATTCTTCAAACACGCCATATCATTTGGCTGCTGGTGTTTCCACTTTCGCAGGGGCTGGCGCTGCCACCGCTGCAGTACCCTGAGGGCAGATAAGCAACCCATCACCGATTTCTGCACCCGCAATGCCGCATTCAGGTACCGCTCAGCGACCACGCTTGCCTGGGGCTTTAGAGGGGAACAAGGATTCCGGTCTACCACAGTTTTACCACTACTATTTACCACCTGTCATGCTCGTAAGTTGTTGATACACCAATGAGAAACCGCAAAATATGACCAGTAAATGGAGTGTCCCGCCTTCTCCGCCAGCGATACAAACCCCGCAGTTTTCATTTTGAGACCTGCGGGGTTTTCTTTTTGCGGATTGACATTCGCTCGGTCCCGCTGCACCATTAGCCCGTAACATTTTGAAGCAATGGACACATTCGTCAGAGATCATTTTGAGGGGCTGGAGATCATCTTTCAGGCGGGTGATGCGGGCCATTCCGCCTATGTCATTGAGGAGGGATGTGTCGAGGTGCTCAAGGGCGAGGGCGACCATCAGCGACGCGTGACTGTCTTGGCGCAGGGCGCCATGTTTGGCGAGGTTGCATTGCTCGACCGCCAGCCGCGCACAGCCACGGTTCGTGCCCTGACGCCCACACGCCTGATCCGGATCGACCGCGGTCATGTGGAAGAATTGCTGGTTCGCTCCGATCCGGTGATTCAGTACCTTCTGCGACTCCTGCTGGTGCGTTTTCGCAACCCAAACGGGATGGCTGTGGACATGGATTTGTCGGGTGGACGCCTGAGTGACCAAGCAAAGCCGGACACCGTTGAAGGCGACCTGCATACCTCGGCCGTGCGAACGCTATTGCTGGCGCAAGACCTCTCCAATGCAATTGCGGGCAATCAGCTAGAGTTGTTTTACCAGCCCCTGATTGCTTTAGAGGATATGTCCCCGGTCGGGTTTGAGGCTCTGATCCGGTGGCGACACCCGAGTTTGGGGATGGTGAACCCGATGGAGTTCATTCCCCTGGCCGAAAAGACAGGCCTGATTCATCGTATCGGCGAGTGGGTGCTTCGCAGTGCGCTTAAAGACTGGGTCGCGTTGCGAGCGTTTTGCCAGTCAGGTAATGGGTCCGTGCCATTCATCAGCATCAACCTGTCGGCCCCTGAACTGGGCACACAGGCCACGGTTGACGCCATTCTGCACACCATCGCCAACCAGCAGATCGCTGCGAGGGAGTTGCGGATTGAACTCACGGAGACCAGCATCATCAGCAATGTAGATGCCGTGTCCGCAGCGCTGATGAGACTGCGCGCGGCAGGCGTCGGCATTGCACTGGACGACTTTGGTACCGGCTATGCAGGCCTGGATTACCTGCAGACTTTGCCGTTCTCCTGCATCAAGATTGACAAGGCGTTTGTTCAGCAAATGCGCAGCTCGGAACGCAGTTTTCATATTGTCCAATCCGCACTGGCGCTGGCGCAGTCCCTTGGGCTCTCAACGGTTGCAGAGGGCATTGAAGACGCTGAAATGGGAGTGCAGCTGGGCGCCATGGGCTGTACCTATGCCCAAGGCTACCAATATGGGCACCCCATGCCAAAGCATGAGATTGAGAGCTGGCTAAAAACCTATCAACTGGCATTGGCGCCAGCCACCTGAAGTCAGCCTGCGCTCATTTCGACGGCAACTGCA